>JAZRHJ010000182.1:0-4408 GCA_045644695.1 Alphaproteobacteria bacterium
CATTTGCCCCTGTTCTTTTGGCTGTATGCACAATCTCTTTTGTAGAAAGATCAAGCAAACGATGATCAAAAGCCTTGAGGCGAATTCTTATATTTTGGGTTTCCATCATTTTTTTACTTTTCCCTATAACTAAACGGCAAAAGACACCACTACGGCTCTTTGCCATCTAACTTGTTAAAACTAGTAAACCACTCTATAGCAAAGGTTTACTCTATATTTTATATTTAACATCACTAGAGCTTGTTAAAGGCTCTAAACAAACGTTTCGTTGGTGCTTATAACATAACAAAAAACACATTGCAAGCAAAAAATGCACAAAAAGTCAAAAAAAATAAAAAAATAGTTAACGCCCGAAACTTTTGCTCTGACTCTGTTTGAATCTTTTTCAGCCGTGTCTTTATTAACTAATTTGAGTCTACTTTTCGGCATAGAGTCTATAGAAATAACAAGCAATAAAAAATGGGCGACAATTATATTACCTACCACTCTTCGTTGTTTATGGTTAAAAATGATATTGTTTTATTCCTTGTCGCCACATCCAAACTTATCTAATACAGATTTTACACACATACTTTCTTTTTCTGTTTTTTTATCTCGTTTTTCTTGCGCTTTTTATTATTCATTACATCTGTCGCTAAACGATTGCCTTTATTCATAATTTTGCTTATATTATCTCTTGATAATTCTGATACTTTGATTAAGAGAATATTTATTCTTAGTAACTTTATAGCCATGTTCAGATGTTTTATAAAAACCATCAAGTTCGCCAACCCAACCTTTTTCTTGATTCATTCCTTCTTTAAGTTTATGTATTTTTGCTTGCGGATTTGTTGGTTTTTGTTCTTGAGACGAATTATCTTTTTTTGCTTTGTTGTCCTCACTAATCGACAATAAAGCATCTTCAATATCTGATATATCCTTCAAATCAGAACTAATGATTTCATCAACCAATCCTTCTTTAAGGCCGCCTATTGCTGTTAAAACCGGAACAGAATTTAATTTTGCCCCCAATTTTTGATTATAAAGTTTTTTAAATATATTTGAGATAATATGGCAATGACCAATAAACCCCTCTACTCTATCCTCACTAACACTATATTCTTGCATAATTCTAGTCTTATTTTTAGCATCGGTTAAAATGCCATGCAATTTAACCTGTAAATTTCTAAATGACATTTTTTGTTGTTTTGCCATAGTTATATAGGCATCAAACTTTTCTACTTTATATTGATGAGAAATAACCCTTGAAATAGAATTAGAATTGATAACACAAATCAATGGTTCTTCAATATGATATTTTGCATCTGAAATTTGTTGGATAAAATCAGCAATTTTTTTATCAAAAACATGTTCATCATTTCCATATTTTTTTGACCCTAGCGGCAACGAAACCGTACTGACAATTACAGGAGGCCTTGAAGCCAAATTAACCAAAGAAACTTCCGTAGAGCCGCCACCACTTTCAATATATAAAACATTTTTTGCCGATGAAACAACATCTTTACTTTTATCTCTATGTTCGGGAATGGTTCTTAAACCACCTATAACCGAAAGATACGCCTCTCTTTTAGGCGATACAACATGAATTTTTCGGCCTATTTCCTCCAAAATTCTTTTCTTAATACTTTCTTGATTAGATGTTTGGCGAAACGCTTCTGTTGCACATATATACAATTTTTCTTTAGCAACACCATATTTTTCAACTAAATCTGCAAATTCACCAACCAAGGAAGCAACTTCATCTTCGTTCAAACTGTTTGCCGATGAATGCCTCAGCATTTTGTTTTTTGGCGTAATACAACGACCATTTGCATATATTTTGCACTTTATGTCATTGGTACCAATATCAACAACCGCAAAGTTATTAAATTCAGACATATTACTCCTTTCCAGAGTTTTCGTTTAATGCGACAAAATCGTGACATAAATTCAGCAAAAAATCAATAATAAATTATGTAAAAATATAAAAAATGCAATTTTTCACATTTCTGCCACTGCTGTTGCCGCCACAAACGGAGTATCGTCACTTATTGATAAATGAACTGTTTTAATACCTACTTTTTTTGCTCTTAACAAGGCATTAGATTTTAATTCGACAAACGGTTTCCCTAATTCATCACTTATAATTTCAATATCTGATAAATAAATACCATCTCTAAAACCCGTCCCCAATGCTTTAGAAACCGCTTCCTTGGCGGCAAATCTTTTTGCCACATACATTATACGCGATTGCAAATCAAAAATTGCTCGTCTTTGCATATATTGCTGTTCATTTGCCGACAAACACCTTTTAATAAACCGGTTTAAAAACTCTTCGCCCTTTTCCAGTCTTGATACATTAACAATATCTGTTCCAATTCCATAAATCATATTAGCCTCTATTTAAAATTTTTAATAATTTATTTTAAGCAGGGTTTTCTTAATAAAGTAATAACTTAAACACCAAACTGCAATATAAAAAGGGATTGAGCCTATCATCATCGGATATATTATCGGCCATACATCTGCTTCCATTGCCTTAAAATCAAAATTTGTTGCGGCATGAAAAAACATTTCAAATATTTTAGCAAAATCGGTACCTTGACTGTGCGGAATATGCAAAATTAAGCGCCCGAGATAAAGTGTTGTAGGCCAAATAATGGCAAATGTCCATGGATTACCGACAATTGTACCTATTACGCCTGCTAAAATATTGCCCCTGACAATAAACGCGGTAATTGCCGTTAATATTAAATGAAACCCCACAAAAGGCGTAAATGAAATTGCCGCCCCACAAGCAAAACCCGATGCAATTTCATATGGTGTTGCCTTAATATGTTTTAATTTAGAAAGTAATTTTTGATTATATGTTTTAATTTTGTGTTTAACTCCTGTCCATGATAACATTTATCCCCCTTAAATTATTGTGCTGCTCTTGATACATAACTTATAACTTTAGCGGCTTTTAAGGCTGCAATAATTGCACTTAAATGCGCAACATCCTTAACCTCCAAATCTACAAGTATTTCAAAATAACTTAATGTGCGATACACAATATTCAAGTTCGAAATGTTTGCTTCATGACGCGCAATCAAATTTGATAAATCACCCAACGCTCCAGGCTCATTACTCAACATAACCTTTATACGTGCGGTATGAAATTCTTCTTTAGCATCATCGCCCCAATCGATATCGAGCCATCGTTCAGGCTCAGATGAAAATTTTTCCAACGCTTTACAATTAATGGAGTGAACAGCCACCCCCTTACCTGTTGTGACAATTCCGACAATTCTGTCACCGGGAAGCGGATGACAACAACCGGCAAAGTGTACTGCCATATCCGAAATTAATCCTTTAATTTTTAACGGTTCACTTTTTTTCTTTTTCTTAAAACTGGGAACCTTAATAGATTTAACCATTTTATCCAGTTTAGACTGCTTATAAGCCGGATATACCACTTTCAAAACATCCCAACCGGTAACTAAACCTTCGCCCACTTTAGCATAGATATCATCAATGCATTCGGCATCAAAATTTTGTAAAACACCTACTAAACCTTTATCAGAAAGTTCAAGCCCTTCACCTTTGAACAGTCTTTCCAATAATTCTTTTCCAAGTGTTATAAACTGTTCTCTTTTTACACCTCGAACATAACGTCTGATAGCCGCTTTTGCCTTACCGGTAACAACAAACCTTTCCCATTCGGTTGAAGGATGTTGCGCCTTTGATGTTAATATTTCAACCTGATCGCCATTATGCAGAAGCGTTCGCAAAGTTGCAATTTCACCATTTACTTTTGCTCCAACACAAGTATCACCCACATTCGAGTGTACTGCATAAGCAAAATCAACTGGAGTTGCTCCTTGCGGTAACCCGATTAAATCGCCTTTTGGAGTAAAACAAAAAACCTGATCATTATACATTTCAAGTTTAGTATTTTCCAAAAACTCATCCGGATTTTCCGCTTGCTCCAAAATTTCCAATAATTCGCGCATCCATCTATAATTACGTCCCTCTGCTTTTTGCCCTTGCTTATAAGCCCAGTGTGCAGCAACACCTTTTTCGGCAATTTCATGCATCTGATATGTTCTTATCTGTATCTCAATGCGTGTATTTAGCGGTCCGATAACTCCTGTATGTATAGATTGATATCCATTAGGTTTAGGAGTTGAAATATAATCTTTAAATCGACGCGGAACCATATGATATTTACTATGAATTATACCCAATGCCTGATAACAAGCACCAATATCATCCACACAAATTCTAAATGCCATAATATCAGAAAGTTGCTCGAAAGAAGCATTCTTTTGTTGCATCTTTCGCCAAATTGAATATGGCGCTTTTTCTCTGCCCGTAACCGTTGCTTTAACATCATTATCCGCCATATCTCTTTCAAGTTGCTCAATAATTTTCGGAACAATATTAC
>JAZRHJ010000183.1:0-4628 GCA_045644695.1 Alphaproteobacteria bacterium
TGTGTACGTGATGGAGTAACATATTACAGAGATATTTGTGACGGAGTAGCAGAAAGTACTTGTACTGGAAGTCAAGAATGCTTTAACAAAACTTGTACAGCATATAACGGAGCGGCATACGGTACATGTACAGCGGCACCTGCTGGAGGTTGTGGCAATGAAGGAAGTATTACTGTAACAGGAAAAGGTGGTAATTGCTATGGTAGTAGTGGTTGTGACAATTACGCAAATGGTAGTCATAGTAATAGTGTTAGTATAGCGTTTTATCAAAATGGTGTAGAAAAATCTGGTTATACCCAATATATATCTGGGTCAACAATCAAGAAAAATTCGGAAACATACACCGGTACGCTTAGTAAAAATCTACCCGCTGGTACATATGATGTTTATATTAAAACAAATTCTACTACTGGTGGAAATATTTCGCTACTTTCAATTAATGGTAGAACACTTCATAGCGAAACTCAGAGTATTTATTGGGGAGAAAATCCAAGACAAATTACAATCGACGGTAATGTAAATATTAACATTACATATGATTGGTGCGGTGGTTGTTATTAACACTAAATTTGATTGGTCATGCACAAAAAGAACTCCGTAAATTTTTACGGAGTTCTTTTTGTGATTCCATTTCCCTCTGTCACCCTTCGTTTTTGTGTTAACAAAAACGTCAAAGGGTCTACCGCTTTTTTCATCAAAAGCAGATGTCTTGACGCTTGTTTCACAAGCGAGGCATGACAGAAAAGGGGTAATAGTAAGTAGATCGCTTGACCTCGCTATCGCTCGGAGCGATGACAATAAAAAAAAGAAAACGCTCGGAGCGATGACAGTAAAAAAGGAAAACGCTCGGAGCGATGACAATGTTGGTTATTCATCATCATCCGGCGGTTTTTCTTCTCTTTGTCATTATCCTACTTGACCGGATAATCTAGGTATAAAGGGTATGGCTATATGGTTTGACTTGCCACCAGATTAAGTCGTAGTGTGACAATGGTGTGCGCCGGATAACGGCAATAGGAAATCTTAGAGGGTGGCAAAAGAGTAAAATGCGCAAACCACAACTAAAACAACACTTAAGGAATGGCCGTTAACAAAACGTATTAATCAGATAGTTTTAATATTTTGATACGCTCTACTAAAAGCGCCTCGTTAAAAATTATCGGTTTGGGTTTTTTAGCACCGTTTTTAATTTTTTGGGCAACTTCTTCTTTATCAACCATTTCGGCATCTTCCTTCAATGTAAGTGCATGCTGCCATTGATGTCTAGCCTCTTCTTTACGGCCTATTTGCCAATATAAATCGCCCAAATGGTCGCAAACAATTGCATTAGCCGGCAAATATTCGGCAGCACGCTCTAAAATAGCGGTTGCATCTTCATATTTTCCCATGCGATATAATGCCCAGCCTAAACTGTCAAGAATGTGTCCGCTTTCGGGATTTTGCTGATATGCCTCAAATATCATATATAAGGCTTCGTTATAATTTTGATTATTTTCAAGCCAAATATAACCCAAATAATTTAAGATATAAGGATGACGATTGCTTATGGTTAGTGCTTTTTGTAAAATTTTTTCTGCTTCGCTCCATTGATTATTTTTTTCATAAGCCACACCCAGGGCATAATAAACGGTCCAATCACCGGTGATGTGTTTGGGTAAGTTATCAAGCGCCAAATTATAATATTTTATGGCATTGCTATATTTTGCGTCTAAACGTGATGCTTCGCCTAAGTTAAACAATATATTATAGTCATTGGGATATTCATCTAATAGTTTTTTTAATTTTTTTACGGCTTTGTCATAATTTTTATTTTCCATCAATATTGATACGCTTTTTAACGAGCCCATATAATATAAGGGAGAATTTTTATTTAGTTTTGCATATTGTTTAACGGCGGCATCATGCTGTTTATTATTTTCTAATAAATCAGCAAAAGAAACTATGGCAACGTCATTTTCCGGATTAAGATAAAGTGCTAAAGATGTAAAAATTTGCGCTATATCGGGTTGATAATTTCTAAAAACAATACCCACATTAAAAATGGCTTCCGCCAAACCTTTTTCCGGAGTATCAATTAAGGGAATTGCTCGGTTTTTATCAACTTCTTGTATATCATTAAGAAGATGAGCAAACATCTTTAAATCAGAATTATTCTTTGTATATTTTTTTATGGTTGCCAACGCTTTTTCTTGTTGATTGTTTCTGATGTAAAAATTAGTAATAATCTGCAAAGACCTAAAAGACATTTCAATATTTTCATTATTGCGTATTGTATCAAAGTCTTTTTGTGCGGCAATAACATCGCCAAAATAATCATTAATCATACCGCGATGCATATAATAAAAAGCAATTAATTCTTTGTCTTTTTTAAGTTCATCAATTTGTTTAAGTGCTGCGTTTTTATCATTTTTACCGGTTAATATCCAAGCATTAAACAATGGATAAATGGCACTTTTAACAGATTTATTGGGTATAGATTCAATTTCCTTAAGGGCTTTATCAAAGTTTTTTACTTTGACTTCATGTGTCATGGTAACAAAGCGAGAAAAGTTGCTTTCATCACCTTTTTCTATGGCTTTATATGCATAATTGGCAGCATCTGCGATTCGGCCTTCTGTGGCTAACAGAATATATATTTTATTTAATAAATCTTTTTCATCTGTGCCTAAATTTACAGACTTAATATAATATTTAGCGGCATTAGCATAGTCTTGTCTTATGTGAGCCACACGGCCGGCTAAATATGTACCGTATGCGTTATCATTAACAGGATAATACAAAGCCACACTGTTAAGATAATTATCTTTGTTTTTATTAATAAAAATACCTGAGCAAGAATTAAAAATGCCCACACTGATTAAAATTGCAATAATATATTTTGTGTTCATAACTTTTTATCTTAAAATTTTTATACCCGTTTATAACATATACTTTCTTTAACAGAATATCAATCATATATTTATTTTGTGTAAATAATTGCTTTTTATTGCAATACAATTGTTTTTTGTATTATATTTCAAATATGGAACAAAAAATAAATATAGAGCAAGCGTTGTTGTGGTATATAGATGCCGGTGTAGATTCTACACTTGGTGATGTTTGTTGTTTAAAAATTGCAAAAACGGAACCTGTTAAAGAAAATGCAATTCGTCCGGCCGTTACCGCATTATCGCAAGCCGGTGTCGAAGCATGTAAAAATGCTCGAGATTTGTGCTTAAAAGCAACAAATTTACAAGACTTAAAAGCAATATTGGAAAATTTTGACGGTTGCGCATTAAAATTAACGGCAAAATCTACTGTATTCGGTTATGGTTCGGAAAATGCCTCAATAATGATTATAGGTGAAGCCCCCGGAGCAGATGAAGATAGGCTCGGCAAACCCTTTGTTGGCAGAAGCGGACAACTTTTAGATAAAATGCTTTTAAGCATAGGGGTTAAAAGAGAAGATGTATACATTACAAATATTTTACCATGGCGCCCTCCCGGAAACAGAACACCGACCGACGCCGAAATTGCGGTATGCTTGCCGTTTTTAAAAAAACAAATTGAACTGATAAAACCTGAAATTATATTGCTTTTGGGCTCAAGTGCGGCTAATGCGTTGCTTGATAACAATGAACCGATTTCAAAATTAAGAGGTCGTTGGCTTGAATATGACCTTTCAATAGGTGAAAAAATAAATGCTTTAGCCACGTTTCATCCGGCGTTTTTGCTTCGAAATTCTGCACAAAAGTCAAAAGCATGGGCAGATTTTTTAAGGTTGTTAAAAAAATTAAAGGAAAATTAAATAAAATAGCTTATGTTAAACTAAAATTAAACTGATTTTAAGGGGATTAAAATGAATATTGCTAAAAAATTTCTTTACTCAACATTGTTATTGGCTTGTGTTTCATTTGTACCGAATGCTCAAGCGCAGACGGAAGAAATGTCATCAAAACCTCGTTCGGTGTTGTTTAAGATTCATGAAATTACACCTGTATTAAATGCCGAAGGTTTAGTAACAAATTGCGATTTTATGGTTACGGTTTACAATAGAACAAATGACAGTTTGCGCCCGTCAAAAATTGATATGGGTTGGTCAGATGAAGTTTCAAACATCTATTTGGCAGATAACGAAGAAAAAGCAGAGAAAAAAGCTGTTAATGTTAACACAAGAAGATCTGCTTATAACCGTACGCCTCAACAAGAAGAAAAAAAATTAGGCGATGTTGTTACAACTGTTGATGTACCGGCATTGGGTTCTTATAAACAAGTAAGCGTAAAAGCATCGGTTAAAACAGAAAAATGTTTTATGCTTCTCGATAATTTAGAATTTAAAATTAGCGCCTGCGGTATAGTCGGAAAAGATGAAGAAACAACATCACGCCGTCGTAATAATGATATCAGTGCCGTATCAACCGAATGTGCTAATTTGTTTGAATATATCGATTCTCAAAATCCGGAATATCATGGCGAATTTAAAAATATTTCGTTTTCAGAGCAAGAAAAACAAATAGCAGAAGATAAAAAACATGATATCAGCGATTTGGAAGATAAATACAATAAAGTAGTTAAAAACTTTGAAAAAGCAGAAAAAATTATTAGTAACATTCAATAATGGAGTGATAAATGCAAAAACAAATATTACC
>JAZRHJ010000184.1:0-2305 GCA_045644695.1 Alphaproteobacteria bacterium
AGTTAATAGTTTAATTTGCCCTATTTCTTTTAAATACATCCTAACTGGATCATTTATTGTTAAATCTTTAGTAAGCGCATTATCATCTAATATAAGTCCATTAGTCGAATCATCATCTGCCTGTTCACTTTCAGATATAATAGCAATGTTATTTTCATAAGTAAAACCGCATTCTTTCCATTGATCCACAAGTGATAAAGATTTGAAATATGCCGCATAACCGTTTGGATATTTTAGAAAATAAGTGTTTTCCGGGGTAAACGTTTTTGCTTTATGTTTTCTATGTTCGTTGCATACACACCCATTTTCCCATTCGCATTTTCTATCCCATGTATAAATGGTTGTATGTATGTCTATTTCTTCGCCGTTTTCGTTTATGCTGCTTTCTTTTGTGCGCTGTGTGTCTTTTATATATTTTTTATAGTACCAGCAGCCGGAACATTGATTTGTTTTTGCTTCTTCTTCTGAATAATGCGCTTCTAATTCTTCCGGGCTGTTAAACTGTTTTCCGCAATAGCCACAGCCGATCCGGTTTTTTCTTTCGTCGTTTTGAACTGCTTCTATATCTTTATCGAAAATTCTTATATCATAATCTTTTAAATTATATTGATTATTGAAAAGATATTCTGTGTCGATCTCTACCCATTTTCCACGCAAGGAAACAAGCGTTTCATTATAATGATCTTTTGTGTATTCGCTTCCGGCTGTTAATTTTATTTTTGCTTCCATATTATTTTACCCCCATTTCATTCCATGCCTTTTTACTTAATGCCGGCATTCCGTTTTGCATTCTAAATTCATTTATATGGTTCATGGTTGTTACGCTGTAGTCGTTCCATAGTTTTACAAAATTACCTTTTGTATTGATACCGCATACAATGGTATCATAGGAGCGTAACAATGTTTTTCTTCCGGCCTTAATAACCCTTGCTTTTCCGTAAAAGGATTTTTGGCTATTGTATACCGGGATCAATTCTGTTTCGTTTGGTTCATAGTTGCGGCGGCTTCTATATGCCGCTGTGCTTTCTTGTGTTAAATAGTCGTTCATTCCGTTGTACTCTGCTAAATAAGTCATACTGTTGTACCTCTCTTTCATTGTTGGGTTGTTTGGGTTGCTGTATCTGAATACTATTATACTAAATATATTTAGTTTGTCAATAGGTTTTGCTAAATTTATTTAGTATTTTTTCATAGTATCAAATACTCTACTTTTTGATACACTTTCCCGGTACTTTCTTTTTTGGTTCTGGCGCAAAAAATTATGCTCCACAAAGCCCCCCCCGGTGGGGGATATGAGATCGGCAGCCGGGCGGGGGTGAACACCTTCTCCCTGTAAAATTTTTAAAAAGCCCCAAAAACTAAAAATATCTAGTTGACAAAACTAATTTTATTTGGTACAATACAATCAAACAAAGGAGGTCGGAAATAATGAAAATCAATAAAGCGATAAACAAGATAATGAAAGAAAAAGGCTGTAGTTTGAAGCAGATGGCGAAGTGTATTGGAAAAGATAGACCAAACGATGTAAGCGCACGTTTGGCAAGCAAGAATATGAGTTTCGATAAAGCAATGGAAATGTTAGATGCGTTGGGATATGAAATTGTTATACAGCCGATAACAGCAGGACAGAGGAAAGAAGGTTCTATTGTTATAGACGGAAAGGATGAAGAATGAGATACTTCTACGCAAGAGTAAGTTCAAGAGATCAAAATCTGGCAAGACAGTTAGAAGCAGCAAAGAATTATAGGGATAATATTGATAAGGTATTCTGCGATAAACAGAGTGGAAAGAATTTTGAACGCAAGGAATACGAAGCAATGAAAGCCCTATTAGTGTGTGGTGATGAAGTAATCGTAAAGGAAATGGACCGGTTAGGCAGAAATTCCGATATGATAAAAGAGGAATTGGAATGGTTTGCGAAGCATGGAATCATTGTTCGCATACTGGAAATACCTACCACGCTGATAGATATTGAAGGTCAAGAATGGGTTATTAAGATGGTAAACAATGTACTTATCGAAGTATTGTCGGCGATAGCGGAGCAGGAACGCTTGAAAACAGAGAGAAGGCGAGAGGAAGGCATTGCAGCAATGCCTATTGTAGACGGTAAGAAGGTATCATCTAAGACCGGCAGAGGATTCGGCAGACCTAGTGTGGAAGTAGAAGTAAAGCAGTTGCCGGGCGAAACGGTTGCGGCTGCTTGCAAGAGGTTAGGCATCAGTAGGGCTACGTTTTATAGGAAGGTTAGTTGAAAAATTTGTAAAAAAGTAGTATACTCGCTGATATAAGGAGGTATACGCAAATG
>JAZRHJ010000185.1:0-1308 GCA_045644695.1 Alphaproteobacteria bacterium
ATGATAATTGCCATAATAATTTTTTATTAAATAACAATATAATAAAAATTGTCTAAATTGTCAATAATTATGTACTTGCAAATTTGTAAGTAATTTAATATCCTGACAAAGAGGAAAGGTTATAAATGAAAATATATCAAGTGGGCGGAGCGGTCAGAGATAAAATTTTGGGAAAAAAACCTAACGACTTTGATTATGTTGTTGTAGGTTCTAGTACGGAAGAGATGAAAAACTTGGGTTTTGAACAGGTAGGAAAATCGTTTCCTGTATTTTTGCACCCTGTGACCAAAGAAGAATATGCTCTTGCTAGAAAAGAAATTAAAACAGGGAATAAACACACGGATTTTGAATTTATTTTTACTTCCGATATTACATTAAAAGAAGATTTAGAACGTCGAGATTTTACCTGCAATGCCATTGCTTATGACAAAGAAAAACAAGAATATATAGATTATTTTAATGGCCTTAATGATATAAAAAATAAAATTATACGCCATATTAATGCAGAGCATTTTATTGAAGATCCGTTAAGAGTGTTAAGAATGTGTCGGTTTGCCGCACAACTTAATTTTAATGTAGATGTAGATACATTAAAACTGTGTACCAAGATGGTAAATGATAAAATGTTGCAATTTTTAAGTGCTGAAAGAATTTGGCAAGAGTTTGAAAAGGCGTTTTCCAGTGGTATGTTTTGCCGATTTATTGAAATTATGCACCAAATTGGAGCACTAAAAGAAATAATGCCTGAATTTGATAAATTGTTTTTTGTGCCTGAAAAAATTAAATATCATCCGGAGGGAAATTGCGCATATCATACATTAAATGCTCTTAAATTTGTAAACAAGGAAAACACCTTAATTCAATTTGCTGTATTAATGCACGATTTAGGCAAGGGGTTAACTCCAAAACACATAGCACCATCACATACTGCTCATGAAATGAGGGGAGTTGAAGCAATTAAAAATGTTTGCAAAAAGCTGAAAGTGCCTAATAAAATTGAAAGTTTTGCCATAATCAGTTCTTTATTGCATATGAAATATTATTATATACCGGATATGAAAATCAGTTCGTTATACGATTTGGTAAGCGCTCTTAATTTTGGTAATAAGTGTTATGTGGAAGAATATATAAAAGTATGTCGAGCAGATTTTGAAAGTACACAGTTTGATGATAAAAATTTTGAAAGAGATAGATTTTTGTATGCTGCGGAAAAATTAAGAAAGAGTAAGCAAATATTAGAGAATATCAAGGCTACGGATATGCCAAATTATGATAAATTGCCCAAAGATGAAAATTTCGGTTTATTGT
>JAZRHJ010000186.1:0-1671 GCA_045644695.1 Alphaproteobacteria bacterium
AACACCTTGGGGTATTGTTATCAAAGGCTACATTGTTTCAATAAATCTACCGGAACAAGAGATGGAACCCTTTGAGGCAGAGCAATATTGTAAAGATATTGTTTTTGCCGGAATGATGTGCCAGATTCTTCCAAGAGGTGCTTTAATCATTATGATGAAGAACCTCGAAAGAATTAATCAGATGATGATAACTCTTGGCAAGAAACCTTTTGAAGCCAAATGGTATATGGCCGAGAATGATAAGTGGGTGGATTCTTCAATGAATTTTGATCCTAACATGGTCGCTGTTCATCCACATCATTTGTATGACGGAGTTGCTTATTTTTATAGCGACTATGATGCGGGAACCTTTTTTCCAGCAGTTAAATTGTAAGATAAGGCGGTGCAATTAAATTGCACCGCTTTGATTATTTATTAAAAGTTTTACCGAAATTTTAACTAAAATTACCTATACCGAAACTATGGAGAGTTAAAATGGTTTTACTTGGATATTTCTTTACTGTTGCTACATATACTTTATTGTGCATTAGCAGATTTATGAAAAATAAAAAAACGATGCTGGCATTAGATTTAGTTTCGAAAATTTTAATGCCGATTTCTTTTTATTGTTTTAACTCTTACAGCGGGGTATACATTTTTGTGGCGGTATTTTTAATGCTCATTGTTGCCAACATTAAAGAAAGAATGAAAAAAAAGTGGTTGCTGTTGTATTTGTTTTTCCAAACATTATATTTGACAATTTTGTATTTTACATATGCCGGTATATCCTCAATTTTAGTGGTTATAACAGTTTCGGTTGCTTTGTATACAACCTGGTGGTTACCTCCGCAACAAATGAGAATTATTGGAGCATTTAATGGTATGACATATTTATCTTATCAATTAAGCATTCAAAATTGGGCAGGTCTACTTGAAATTTTTGTTATTATCAGTAATTTTATTTCATATTTTAAGGCAAAAAAACACACATTATCTTAAGGCTCCTTTATAAAAAGTCGGTAAATTTTTTGAGGTCAAAAAAATATCTTGTTTATGTTTTATGCCAACAATTAAATTTTGCACCAAGCCCGATTTTATGCGCGGTTGATGATATGGTATATATTCTCTTAAAATTGCTTTTTCGGGATATATTTTTATATATTCGTAGGCTTGTTGTACACTTTCGAAAATGTCTAAATCTTTTACTATTGATGCTTCTGAGGTTTTTAGTTGCTCAACATCGTTAAATGTTTGCCATACAAAAGGAATGTTAAAACGTTCAGACATAGATATAATGGCCTCAAGTTCTTTTTTATGTTTTTCCGGCTTACTTATTTTTTTACCTTTTTGCCATTTTTTTGGTACAATATCGCCGATTATGGCTTCACCGGCATCATGAATTAATGCCATTTTAATAACTTTATTAACATCTATATTTTGCTCAGATAAATCCGTTTCTAAATAAAGCGCCATAAGAGCAGTTCTAAAACAATGTGAGGCAACGGTTTCACAATTTTTAATTTCATACATTTTAGGTCCGCTTCTTTCCAAATGTTTTAAGCGTCCCATTAAAATTTGAAAATCAATAAACGGGTTTTCTTGTGCTGAATGTTCTGTTTGTCGTGACTTAATTTCCTTAAGTTCCGGCAAAAAAATCGGTAGAGTAATATCTTTTTCGTTATATTCCATAAA
>JAZRHJ010000187.1:0-4999 GCA_045644695.1 Alphaproteobacteria bacterium
TCTACAGGTTCTGTTGCTCCATTGGTAGGGTTGTTTGGAACAGTATGGGGAATTATTAACAGTTTTAATGCAATTGCCGTAACACAAAGCAATTCATTATCAGCAATGGCTCCAGGTATTGCTGAGGCATTGTTTACTACCGCATTTGGCTTAATTGCAGCCATTCCGGCTGTTGTCGCTTACAATATGATAACTTCTGACATTGACCGCTATGCCAAAAGACTCGAAAATTTTATAGCAGAGTTTTCAACCATTCTTTCTCGCGAAATTGATGACAGCACAATTAAAGCGGAAATTGCCGGAGAATAGTATGTTTATTAATTCAAATAAAAGATATTCGACAAGGCGAGCATCACGACGCAATTCAGAGGTAAATATTACAAACCTTATGGACGTAATGATGGTATTGTTGGTTGTTTTTATGGTTGCTGCTCCTTTAATGACTTCGGGTATCGCGCTTGATTTACCGAAAGTTGGTGGAAAAGCACTAGAAGGTAAAGAAACTTCCATAAATATAAGTGTTGATAAAGACGGATACTATTACATCGGTAAAACAGAAGTTCCTGCCGATAAAATTGTGGCAAAAGTAAAGGCTATCAGAGGTGAAAATGCCGACACATCGGTAACTATTTCGGGTGATACGTCATCAGAATATGGCAGAGTTATCAATTTAATGTCAATGCTTAAAGAAGCAGGTTTTGAAAAAGTCGGGCTCAAGACAGAGTCGCGTCCCTTGAAAAAGGAATAAAACATCATTATGAATCGATATCTTTACAGATCAATATTTTTACACTTGGCAGCATTTTTAATTATAATGCTTGATTTGCCGGTGTTTTCAAAACCTGATATAACAATGGGACAAGCGCCCATAATTGTTGATTTGAAAGATATTAAACTTGCCGAAATGACTAATCTTCCTCCTAAAGCAGTTTTTGGCGAAGAAGAAAAGAAAGCAACTGCGCCTAAAGAAGAAAAAAAACAAACACCAAATTGGACCAGAGAAGAAAAAACTCCGGCTCCCGAATCTGAACCCGAAATAAAAACAGCAGAACCTAAAAAAGATTTTGTAGATATAACTCCCGAACCGGAAGAAAAACCACAACCAAAACCGGCGCCTAAACCAAAACCGGTGCCTAAACCGGCAAGGAAACCAGTTCCAAAACCACAACCAAAACCACAACCAAAGCCACAAGCTAAACCTAAGACGAAAACTCCGGAGGTTAAGAAAACGGCACCTAAAAATCAAGAAAAAACTAAAACAGTTGCAAATCCGCTCAAAAGTTTGATGGATTCGGTTAATTCAATAGAAAAGCAAATTGGCCAAGAAGCAGCACCTACGGTTATAAAAACAGGAACAGAGGTTAACAATATGGGCATAGAAGGCGGAACATCAGGGTCATATTTTAGTGAACTTACAATATCCGAAACCGATGCAATTGCCGGTCAACTTCGCGAATGTTGGAATTTAGACCCCGGTGTTCGAGGTATAGAAAATATGATAATAGAAATAAGAGCGTTTTTAAATAAGGACGGCTCAATTCGAAACGTTGAAATTTTGGATAAATCTCGCTTAAATTCCGATTATCACTTTAGAGCGATAGCCGAAAGCGCAATGAGAGCGGTTTATAGTTGCTCAAATAAAAACGGGGTAAATATTTATAAAGTATTTCCTGAAAAATATGCCGATAAATACGATATGTGGAAAACAATTAAACTTAAATTTAATCCAATGGATGCCAGCATAAAATAAATAATAAAAAAGGACCGAATTATCGGCCCTTTTAATTTTAAATATAGTTTTACATTGGTGACATCAACATCATCATTTGGCGTCCTTCAAGTTTTGGAGCCGAGTCGACCTTTCCTATTGTGTCTAAATCCTCAATAATTTTATTTAATATTTCTTTGCCCATATCGTTTGCACTCATCTCACGACCCTTAAAACGCATGGTAAACTTAACTTTATCACCTTGTGAAAGAAATTTCTTGGCTTGTTTAATTTTTACCTCATAATCGTGAGTATCAATAACGGGGCGTAATTTTAATTCTTTAATATTGACAACTTTTTGGTTCTTTTTTGCCTCGTTTTTACGTTTTTGAACTTCGTATTTGTATTTTCCGTAATCTAAAACTTTGCAAACCGGCGGAACTGCTTGCGGTGAAATCTCAATCAAATCAAGATCTGCATCATCGGCAATGCGTAAAGCCTCTGCTATAGATACAATTCCTCTGTTTTCACCATTTTCATCAATTAAACGAACTTCTTTTACCTTAATTTCATTGTTAATGCGTGGTCCGTCATCGGTACGTACTGGCGCATTGTTGTTTTCAATAGCTATTGTAACCTCCATAAAATATTATAACATACTTATAATACTCAACAATTAGAAATTATCAAGTAAAAACAGTATGTATATGCAAAAAAATAAAATGAACTTTTATTTTTTTAATTTCGTTATACACATTGTCAGAAAATAAAAGGAGAAACAGAATGAAAAAAATAATATTTGGTGTTGCAATGTTATTAATGTTTGCAAATTATGCAAAAGCCGAAACAATTGTCGTAATTGATGATAACGGATATGTGAAACAACAAATTGTAACATCTAACCCTTCTGGATACGTATCTACTACACCATCTCAATTAACGGTTGTAAGAGAAATTCCGCAAGTTAACAATTCATATTATTACGATTCGGTATCAACGGGAGGTGCGGTTTTGGCGGGTTTGACTACTGCGGTAGTCGGTTCGCTTCTTTGGGACGAATTTAAGCACGATAAACATCATCACTATAAGCCGGCTCCGATTCGCGTCGGCAAGGGGCACCATAAAAGAATTGACGGCATAAAGCACAAATTCGGCAACAACCATAAACCTCATGGTAAAAAATAATTTTTATATTTTAACAAAAAAGGCTCACCAAATAAACGATGAGCCTTATAATTTATATGCAGATTAATCCAAACATGATATTAGTTTTTATTTTGTGATAAAAACCGGTTATAGTCTATTTTGAGAAGTTCTTCACAAGATTTATCTTTATAAATTTTTTTATGTTTTTGTTCGTTAAAAATACCTTTTCTTGATTCTTGTTCGGATAATTTTCCCACTTGTTCCCAGCAAGAAAGTCCGGCCATTTTAGAGGCAGTTTCAAGAGCCTGATAATGAGGAATGTTAAATAGTTTTTTAAGTTTTTTTGCTTTTTGTTTTAACATTTCCGTGAATATGGTATTTGCACTTTTTTGCAAATTTAAAAGGCGCTCATAAATATGTTCAATATAATATTCGGGCACTTTTTCTTCTTTTATATCCAAATCAGTAAAATGCTCTTTTAAGAACCTTATAGGAGGATGTTTTGCATAAACAAGTGTGCCATCAGAAAAAAGTGCATATTTTAATTTATCCGGCGAAACAGACCAACCGCCGCTTGTCATTGGGGTTGTAACGCTAAGGCATTTTTTGTTTTTTAGCAAATTATCGATAAAAAAATTCATTTTATTAATTTCTTCATCAGAAATATTTTGTTTTGGCATAAGTTGTTGCATATCTTCTTTAGAAATGTACCAATCATATTCTTTTGCTTTTTGATAAATTGCTTCTAAATATTCATGAGGGACATATTCGTATTCTAATGCTACATAATCAGGATTATCATATCGAAAATCAAGATGATCTGAAGTGCTGAAAATGCTGTCGGTTTTTTCTCTGGATACAATAACTCGGCCATTTGCAAAAACAGCCATATAGTCACGATACTTAGGATCCAATATTTCATTTTTAGATGCGGTTAAACATTCGTTACCCGGTATAAACAGATTCTCTACAAAGGTTTTGATATCAGGTATTGCTTCAATAAATATATCTTCTTGATGAGAATAACGCTTTAGTGCTTCCTTGTGAATATCATGTAAAAACATATCAAGATAAATTTCATCAACGGGTTTTTTAGGGCCATAAATTTCTTTAATTTCAAAACCGTTAAGTGTTATGGCTCTTTTAATGTTTTTAATTTTGTTTTTAGATGTTGTTGCTAAAATTAAAACGCCATTTGAAAAGAAATGAAATTCTTTATTAAAATTTATTTGAGGCATAACAGATGTTCTTGATTTTATAATGGCATTTTTACCGGTTTGTTTTTCAAACTCACGTTTCTTGTCCATTACATAAGAAAATGCATTTGATGGTTCTAAAAAATTAAAAGTTAAACATTTGCCGTTGGCAAACAAATTATTAATGCTATCAGGGGATAAATTAAAATTAGTATCAGTCATAACACAAACTCCTATAGTGAGAACATAAATCTTTGATGCCTGCCAACCAAAAGTTCTCCTTAAAGATGTTTATGTAAAATAAAATTAACAATTGTCCCGTCCGGGTTCGCCTAAAGGCAGGCAACAAGCGCCAATTCCGCTCTAATTAAAATAGTAGTATAATAAGGATTCGTTGTCAAGTATAAAAATAAAAAAAGACTAATTGAAGGTAGATTTCTCAAAGAGGAAAATTAATTTAAGAATTAACGTCCAAGTAACAGTTTATTACCAATGAGGTGTTTTTTGCCATATAATAATATTATTCATAATATCCTTAAAAAAACTCACGGTGAAGTAATTGTGTCGTAATTATTCTAATAAATCCGAATCGCATTACATAAAATTACACTTTTAAATATATATATACATACAAGCGTAACCGCATCGAAAAAAAATATTTATAAAAAAATCCACAATTATGTGGAAAAAAAGTAAAAGTATATAACATGTTGATTTAATGATATTTATTATATTGACTCATTATTAAAAAAAGATAAACTGATAAAGTTGTCAGCAAAAAAATAATTTTTTTCATTTTTTTTAAAAAAAGGTATTGACAAAGGGTAGGGAATTGTTTATAAGCAGTTTCACCGACGCGATGAGGTACAAATTTTTGCGGTCGGAGTTATAAGAAAAAAGTGAATAAGAAGAGGATATACAGGCAGTATGTATTGGAAGATATATAAAG
>JAZRHJ010000188.1:0-3079 GCA_045644695.1 Alphaproteobacteria bacterium
TATACCGTATGTTACGGCAGCATCGGTCAATTGCCCTGCAAGCGGTATGGCAATACGCCCCATGCTTACGGCATGCTTTGTTTCGGCAATGCTATTAGCCAAGTCAATATTTACACTATCAGATACACCATCAGTTAACGTTCTTACATCATCAATTGCTTCAAGGCCATTTTTTAAGAATCCGAAACCTACTGCAGCCAGAGAAGTATTTATGACACCATTAACAATGTACGTATTTCTGGCCTTTGCAGAATTTGTTTTAGGGTCTTTAGATGTTTTGTTTTTCCATGCCTGTTTGAATTGTTCTTTTAGTTTTAGAGGTTTATCGCCATTTTCTCTGCGCAAACGATTTATTTTTCTCATTTCGGCAATAACAGGATATACCCAAGAACCGGCAGCATGGTAGGCAGCATAAACTCCGACTGCCGCGGTCATCGGGGCTCCGATTGTGCCAGCGGCAATTCCTGCAGTAACTATACCGAAAGCAGTACTTGCGCTAATATTTCCTATTAATTTAATTTTATTATCCTTAAAACTTCCTTTAATTCCTTTCCATATTTTATATCTGTTTTTTGATATTGTGTTTGCAAAATTTTCAACAGAAGTTTTTTTAGTGTTAAAATATTCGGCAACTTTGTTCAAACCTTGTGATGCAGCATGTTTGGCTTTTTTTGCTTTTTTTCTTAATTTATCAATATACGATTCAATTGATGATGCAGAATCGGCACATGAAGCCAACAAATAGTCGGTATTAACCGCTATTTTCTTTTTGTTTTTGATAAAATCTTTGAAAGCATTAGCAGCATTTTCTACTTGCCTTATTACGTATCGTCTGTGGTCGTATGTATCTAATTTAACCTCTTTTTTATTAGGCATTTCAATATACGGAGCAATGGCGACTTTTGCAAAATCTGTAACAAAATTTTCTTTAACTGTTTCTTTTAAGATCCTTTTTTGCTGATCATTAGGTAATTTAGAATAAGCAACATTTTCCGCAAAATAAATTTGAGCCTTAACTTTTGCAGCCTCAAACAACAAAGATAGATATTCTTCTTTGCGTTCTGGAGTCAATTCTTTAGTGCCCGACTTTGTTTCTTCAGATAATTGTATGGCATTGATATAAGATTTTACATCGCTGTTTTCTGAAATAAATGATTTAAAATCATATGAATCAAGTACAGTGTCAAAAGTTTCTATATTTTTTAAATATGTTTCCAACTCTTCACCGCCCTGTGTGTTTTTAATTTTTTGTTCGGTTTGCTGTAAAATCGGATTATTGGGATCTTGTTCAGAAATAACATCCATTGCTTGAGCAATCTGTTCTTGAGTGCATCTAAAAATATCTCCCTGCAAAAGAGCCATTGCTTCATCAAAGGTCATTTTTTTTGCCATTTGTTTATATCTCCATAGATTGATATGCTATTATTGCCGGCAGTATACACTAAAAAAATGGTGTTTTCAACATTTTTTTGTCGAAAAGCACATTTTTTAATAAAATATTAATTTCAAAGTATGATTAGTGCCGATAATAAATAAATTTTTTCTTAAAAATTTGCTTGCTTTATAGCATATCATACTCTATAAACTCTTAAAAGTAAAGCATTTTATAAGGTGAGTTATGAAAGTAGATATTTTTGATTTTGAACTTGATAAAGATTTAATAGCAAAGGAACCCGTTTTTCCCAGAGACACTTCTAAATTGTTGGATTTGTCAGATGATAAGGTTACAAGTGATAAACATTTTTATGATTTGCCGGATATTTTGCAAGCAGGCGATATTTTGGTTTTTAATGATACAAAAGTTATACCGGCTAGGCTTTTTGCCAAAAAAGGGAACGCTTTAGTTGAAGTAACTTTGTATCGACCGGAAGATGGTATTTTGTGGTGGGCCTTTATAAAAAATGCTAAACGCTTGAAAGAAGATGATATCATTTCTTTTTACACCGATGAAATAGAGCCTGAAAATTCTGATTTTAAGGCGCAAATAATTAAAAAAGATGACCAAGACGGTATATTGTTAAAATTTTTGTGCCAAGCAGATGATTTGGGTGGAATGCTACAAAAATATGGATCAATGCCGCTTCCTCCATATATTAAACGTGATAAACCGGGCGGAGAGTTATGGAATAAGTTTAATGATAAAGAAAATTATCAAACAGTTTATGCAAAATATGAAGGTGCGGTTGCCGCTCCTACTGCCGGATTGCATTTTACGCAAGATGTTTTGGATAAATTGGATAAAAAAGGCATAAAAAGAGTTTTTTTAACATTGCATGTCGGAGCAGGTACTTTTTTACCCGTTAAGACAGATGATACTGACAACCATAAAATGCATGCCGAATATGGAGTTATTACTAAAGAAACCGCAGATATTATTAATGAAGCAAAAAAACAAGGACGCAGAGTTATTGCCGTTGGTACAACATCTGTACGTTTATTAGAAAGTTGTGCCGATGAAAAAGGTTTTTTAAGCCCTTATGCCGGCCAAACAAACATATTTTTAACCCCAGGTTATAAATTTAGAATTATTGATATGATAATTACAAACTTTCATTTACCCAAATCGACACTTTTTATGTTAATATGTGCAATTGCGGGAACTGAAAGAATGAAAGAAGCATATCAATATGCCATTAGTAAAAAATATCGATTTTATTCATACGGTGACAGTTCAATTTTGAAATGTGTAAATAAAATTTAAACAATCATCTTATATAATCTTTTTAAGATTTTTATATGAGGTGATTGCATTGATTTTCAGTTGGATTAAAAAAATATTTGTAACGACTGCAGAAAGCGCTATGCCTGCAGTGTTTTTTGCTGCTGGTGTGTTTTTTTATTGCGATAAAGCGGTATCTTTTACGGCTGAACCATATTGGTTTAATGGGGCGTTTTATTTGTTATTGGCAGTTTTATCGGTGTTTTTATTAGTAACAAAAAATTTACGAGATATTTTTTTTGCACTGATAATAGGTGTTGTTTATTTATCATTAAACACCTTAAAACAACACTACGGACAAGGATATGCCGCAACGCCTCATTATAATCTTTTATGTGTATTGTTTGCATTAAATTGGTT
>JAZRHJ010000189.1:0-1211 GCA_045644695.1 Alphaproteobacteria bacterium
GCTGCCTTAATTTGAGCAATTGCCTCATCTTTAGGCAGAATATTAGAAATTGCAAAGAAACATGTTTGCATAACTGTATTAATTCGTTGTCCCATACCTGTTGCTCTTGCAACTTCAATTGCATTAATGGTATAGAATTTAAGTTTTTTAGCAATAATTTGTTCTTGAACTTCTATCGGCAAATGGTTCCAAACTTCATCGGCAGAATATGGAGCATTAAGCAAGAAAGTTGCACCTTCTTTTGCAATTTTTAAGATATCAACTTTATTCATAAATGAAAATTGGTGACATGCAACAAAGTCTGCCTTACTAATGAGATATGCCGATTTAATCGGATTATCGGAAAATCTTAAATGAGAAGTTGTCATAGAACCCGATTTACGAGAGTCGTAAACAAAATAGCCTTGTCCGTATTTTCCAGCATCTTCAGCAATAATTTTGATAGAGTTTTTGTTTGCGCCAACCGTACCGTCTGCACCAAGGCCATAGAACACTGCACGTACAACACCATTAGGTTCTGTATCTAAATCGTCAGAAAACGGTAATGATGTGTGGTTAACGTCATCGATGATACCAACAGAAAAACCGTTAATCGAATTTTGACTTGCCCCATTATCATAAACAGATTTAACCATGCTTGGAGTAAATTCTTTAGAAGATAAGCCATAGCGACCACCAACAATTTTAGGCATTGCCGAAATTTTAGCACTTGCAAATGCTTGTGTTAATGTTGCAACAACGTCTAAGTATAAAGGTTCACCCGTTGAGCCAGATTCTTTGGTTCTGTCTAATACGGATACAACTTTTACCGTATTTGGCAGTGCTTTAACAAAAGATTCAGCAGGGAATGGTCTGTATAAGTGTACTTTTAACACACCAACTTTTGCGCCGTTAGCATTGAGATAAGCAACCGTTTCTTCAACCGTTTCGGCACCTGAACCCATAATTACGATAACATCGGTAGCGTCTTGAGCACCAACATAATCAACAACGTTATATTTACGTCCTGAAATTTTAGCAAATTTATCCATTTCTTCTTGAACAATTGCTTCAACCTTTTGATAATACGGATTAGATGCTTCCCTGCCTTGGAAGAACACGTCAGGGTTTTGTGCAGTACCTCTGATAACAGGCTTTTGAGGATTAAGAGCATTTTTAGCAACAAATGTGCTGTCAACTCCATCAAGCATTGAGCGTAAATTGTCATCAGA
>JAZRHJ010000190.1:0-4327 GCA_045644695.1 Alphaproteobacteria bacterium
TGATAATAGTAGCAAAAAATGCCACTATTGATGCGCAGCCCGATACTGCGCCTATAAAATTTAACAAATTCATATCCTTTCCTTTCATAAATTTAAAATAAAAAAAACGTAAAAGAAAACTCTCTTACGGTGTTAAATTAAGTACTGTTAAAACCTCATAAAAAAAGGAGCATAAAGCCCCTTAAAGTTAAAAACTTATATTTTAAATTAGATAAAAAATGAACAAATTACTGATCCTATAACCATAGAAACAATAAAACCATTAAAGGTGATTTTTACTAACTCTTTAGTGATATTCAGTATTTTCTTCATTTGTTTCTCCATTCGTTTGTATTTACGTCTAAATCATTAAGCCATATTTTACAACTTTCATTAGGGTTAGTCAAGCCATAATATGCACCCTCATAGTTGTTTTTTATATCTTTTACCGAATCTTTAACATGGTTTTTAAAGTTTCCCCAACTTAAATTATTGTTTTTATAATCTTGATGGTTTTTTCTTGCTAAATCATATCCCTCTTTTAACAAGCCGGCACCAAAAGAATATAAGGCACTATCTAAACCTTTCTGACCGTTTAAGCACATGCCTAAACGATGATAATAATTATCTCCTTTTATTAGATTATGCTGGTCCATATTTTGTTTCACTGCATGTAAAGTTCCCGCAACATCTCCCATTCTTGATGTAGGTAAATACTGAAAAGCACTATCCCAAATCTTATTTGCTACTCTCTTATTTGTTGTTTGTTTTTTCGGCTTTTGCATTAAATTTGGTGTTTGCTCTTGTGTAAGTTTTGGTTTTGGGTTAAAATATTTTTCATTCCAAATCGGTTCATTTTTTGTGGTATAATCTTTTACCCTGTTTACCATAACATCGGTGCTTTCATTTGGGCTCCCATCATAAAATACATCTATTGCCTTTTGTATTTCATTATCAGGCAGTTTATCAGCATTCGGATATATGCTTTCTAACGCTCTATATTTATACCCGAATTTTCTTTCCAATTCGTGCTTTTTATCATCACTAAATAAGCCCATATATGTTTTTGATGTCATATCCTTTCCTTTCATAAATTTAAAATGAAAAAAAACGTAAAAGAAAACTCTCTTACGGTGTTAAATTAAGTACTGTTAAAACCTCATAAAAAAAGGAGCATAAAGCCCCTTAAAGTTAAAAACTAAATTATGTTTTATTCATACAAGCTTTCAATATAAGATGCATAACCCAACAAGATAAACCAAGCGGTAAAAAACACAGCTGGTCCATACAAGAAAAACGTTAAAGCCACTTTTTTAAATTCTTCTATAATTTGTGTCTTATTTGATGTTTGCATTTTTCATATTCTCCGTTATTAAATGACCTAAAGATATATAACAAGGTGTATTTTTATTGTATGTTCCCATATTATTACCATTTAAATTATTTTGCAAGTCTTTTAATCCATCTTTTTCGGCATCTGCATCAGACATGCCAGATAATCTTTTTCTAAAATAATCAAAAGGCATTTCTTTTGCATATCCCATCCAAAGACCATTTATTCTATCAGCCTCGCTTAATTTAGCAAGTTGGCACTGCAACAAGGCATGATAATAATCATCAGTTCCTCTTGCGGCTCCTTTGCCATATTTGTTAATTAAGGCTCTGTTTGTTTTGTTCATATCTCGCCAGTGGTCATAAGCTATTTTTGCATCAGCAATAAATTGTCCGCTTTCATATCCAGGCAATTTAGATGCATATTTATCCCAAATCTTATTTGCTACTCTCTTATTTGTTGTTTGTTTTTTCGGCTTTTGCAATAAGTTTGGTGTTTGCTCTTGTGTAGGTTTTGGTTTGGGGTTAAAATATTTTTCATTCCAAATCGGTTCATTTTTTGTGGTATAATCTTTTACCCTGTTTACCATAACATCGGTGCTTTCATTTGGGCTCCCATCATAAAACACATCTATTGCCTTTTGTATTTCATTATCAGGCAGTTTATCAGCATTCGGATATATGCTTTCTAACGCCCTATATTTATACCCGAATTTTCTTTCCAATTCGTGCTTTTTATCATCACTAAATAAGCCCATATATGTTTTTGATGTCATATCCTTTCCTTTCATAAAACAAAAAAATTGCTGAAGGGCCCGACAAATAGCGAGCCCTTCATAGCAAACTTATATTTATACCATAGTATTTGCAGCAGAAATATCTACAGTCATACCTGCTAACGCTTTTGGCAAGATAACTTTCATACCATAAACATATAAGCCTCTTACATTATTACCAAAAAATTTATCATCACGAATTTCTTCCAAACTTGATACATTACCCACATAAGCAATAGCATCATTAATACCGGCCATAATATTTACCTTATTTTCTATGGTTGGTAAGTTTGTAGATACTAAAACATCAAGTCCAGCAATTGTACCGATTGAACCTTCTCTTAAAATTCTGTCTCCGGCATTTGTTGCATGAATAAAATCTTTTGATTGTAATAAAATTGCCTCGACATCCGGATTAATAATAACATATGGCATTGCATCACCTGTACCTGCTTGATTTGTCTTAAATACTTTATCATTTGCCTGTTGAATTGCATTATTGTTTTTTAGTGTTTTAGCAAGCCATACCAAACATTTGTAGGCATTTTCAGCTGTTAGTGTTACATCTGTTAATTTATTTTCTTCCGGAATTTCTGAAAAAGCAGAAAGAATATACGTATCTTTTGCCAAATCAATTGCTGTTTTCGCACGTTCAACAAATTTGTTTTGTAAATCTTGTTTTCCGGATTGACGAATTGTAATATCTGAAATAAACACTCCAAATGCTTTACTTTGGTCAAGTTTAAGTTGTTGATTTTTAGCATCTACTCGCTGATAAGTAACGCCACCTGTTTCAATATCTTCAGAATAATCTACAATATTTACATCACCTATTTCACCAATATTTACCGTATCACCATAATGGACGGTATCTTTTTCATAAATCTTATTTACGATTTTCATACCGACACCGGATTTATCAAGAGTTTTACTCAAAGTCATTGACCATACCTCAGGTACAATTTCAGCCCCTTGTCTTTTTAAATTAATTGCATTTTCTGACATTTTATTTTCCTTTCAAAAATTGATAAATTAAGTTAACATACGTGGAAGAAGTCCTTGTTTTTCAAGTTTAACTTGTTCCACTATAAGATCATATTTTTCGGCTTCTTCTTTTGGAGTCAATTTATAATACTCCGCTTTAGTCAGCCATTTTTTCTTTTTAGATTTCGGCACATTATAATCACTTGGTTCTACAAGTGAATTTTGAACCAAATCATTTTCACTGATGGCATTAGTAATTTTCAAATATTTATCCACTGCATTTTTCTCAATTTTCTCAACAAAATCTTTTAAGATCTCTAAATCGACATTACCATTACTAACTTCAAGTGCCTGGTTAATAAGATCGGTTTTCAAATCAGCATCAAACCAAGCATCATGCAGACTTTTAAATTCATTAAATTTACGGCTATATCGAAGATTTTTATCCCGTGATAACATTTCTTCATAATCACTTTTACGATTATTTTTGAATAATGCCGTATCTTGTGACACAAGAGCCACAATTTCGGGGGAAAATAGTTGACGTATTTGAGAAATATCTTCATTTGTACCGAAATTACGACATTTTTCAATTAAATCGACGATATAAAGTTGTTGTTGAGGTTCTAAAAAATGCAAAGCCGCTAATGCATAATTATCTAACTCATGATGCCAAACATCATCATTTAAGGCCATATCAAAACGATTGGAAAAACCATTTTCATAAGCAATTTTATCTTGCTCAAACAATTTTACCTCTTCTTGATATTGCTTAATTTGTTTTTCTAATTCTGCAGATTTGGTTATTGCTTTTTCTGCTTCTTTATATCCCTTATACGCTTCATCTAAAGTTTTAAACTTACCAAATATAAGCGTATTATTTTCATCAATTTCAGCTTCATCTTCATTTGATAAAGGCTTATTATCTTCAATAGTATGATTATCACTTATGGTATCATCACTTAAAGACAATAAGGTGTCTGTATCAACATCAGAAAAAGGTGTTGAAATTTTATTTTTATTCATTTGTTATCTCCTATTTAAACTATTAATTTTACGGCATTTTTCATCAATTTCATTTAAATGTTTGATAAGCATACCCATACCTTTAATCCATTCGGCATTAGCATTTGATTTTGAAGCGGTTTCTATCATAAAATCTGTAAGATAACATAATAACAGTTTCCCTTTATCAGATAAAAGAAACTCGCGTAATTCAATTAATTCTGTCATGGATTAAACTTATTTAAAAAACA
>JAZRHJ010000191.1:0-3597 GCA_045644695.1 Alphaproteobacteria bacterium
ATCTTTTTTTGTTTCAATTGTTAAATAACTAATATTTTTAAACATTTTAGTATAACTAGGAATTGGTATTGCTTGATACTTTTCTGTAAAATAACCATCATAATAACTTGTATAAACAGGCACACGAGCAAGGGTATTACCGCCAAGATCTACCGGCTTAAAACCCCATTGCTTTAAAGTGTAATGATAAAAAACATTTTCATAAATAATATAATTTAGAGCATTTTCTAAATAAATTGTTTGCAATTTTATATCATCTGTACCATTGGCAAGTTCGACAAACGCCTGCCTTTTCATATCTTCCGGCTCTAAACTTACAATTTGATCCAATGTTTTTCGCCACAATTTATCATCTTGTAGCTTACTGTATATTTCGGCAATTTTTTTCAAAATTGCTTTTTTATAGTCAGGCAAACTTAAAAATTCATGCGCATTTTTATAATATTCTAACGCATAAATATAATTTTCATCATTAAATTCTGAATTATTTTTTTCCACAAAGATATCGCCTATATTATTATAAGTCCAAAATAAAACCTGATTACGTTTTGAACTATCCGCTTCAACACATGTTTTAGAAGCAGCGCAATAATTTATAACCTCATTAAAAGCCAATATTTTTTCATCGGCATCTTTTATATATTTTGATTTTTCATAAGCAGCTCGATAAACTTTTAATAAATCTTGTGCATTTTCAAAAGGCTTGATTTGTGATTTTAGCATAATATTACAAGCCTCCGGTTTTTAAGCAAAATTCTTTGCGTTTAAGTCCATATTTTTTAAAAACCTCACATCTTTGGCAAATGCACCCCTTATCAAAATGGATACAATTGCTTTTTTCAAACGCACAAAACATTTTTTCATAATGCGTCATATTTTGTAAATTTTGCGTACCAATATCATTACTTTGGTTAATATTTTTTAATTTACAAATTTTTTCGTATGACGGACACATCATACAAATGCAATTACACATATTTTCATAAGTTTTTGGCACTTGACGCATATTTCTTCTCCTTTTTTAACAAAAAAGAAATATGCGCTAATAAGAAAAAAACAAGTTCTTAAAAATATATTTTAAAGATTTAGATTCTTTCGAAAGCCCCATCAATTATAGAAGGTAAAAAATAATTAGTAACCGAAGGTTTAAGCAGCACCTCATCTACCCTTGCCCATAAAGGACCTTGATGACATTTTAGTATCATTTCTTCGATTTTTTCGGTTTCGCCGCGCATTAAAATTTCGACACTTCCGTCATCGCAATTTCGCACCCATCCTGAAATATTACCTATTGATAAAGCCTGTTTTTCAGCCCAACGCCTAAACCCGACACCTTGTACTCGGCCTTTTATTTTTAAATATACTTCTTTCATTTACGCAAATATTCTTCAGTACAAACAAGAATATTTTTTATACTATTTCTTCTTGCCTCCGCAACAGGTTCCGAACCCCATTTACGGGCCTGATAAAGTTCTTCAAGTTCTGAAAGTTCAAAAGCCTCTTTAGCACTTATTTTTTCTTTTACCAATGCTAAAGCCAACAATACGGAACGCATATTTAATGCAGCCACATAAAATGCGCTTAATTCTTTGTTAGACAATGAAGATAAATATTCTTTTAATTTAGATGCCGTATTAACATTGTCCTGACTAACTTCAAGTGTAGATGTTTTCTTAAATTCGACATTTACCGTTTCATTTGCCCAAACAATGATAGGTGTCCATTTTTCTTCTTGCTCTTTCTGAACTTTTTCATCAGTACTCCAAAACAGCAATACATCATTTAGCGCAAAATTGACCATACGTTCAATTAAAGCGGTTTTATTTTTTGCAACATCTTTTTCTATTGCTTGCCAATCGTTTATATTCATAATTATTTTTTACCTCTCAACAAATTTATTACACCTTTGGCTGCATCACTAACCATATTAACCCCACCGCTTACGACATCGTTTGCCCCTTGATAAACACTTTTGCCGACGGATTTAATTCCGCTGGGAGCCGGAAACACCTTTTCATACTCTGTTCCTTTTAAGGCGGTATAACAAGGATAATCATCCACATCAAGCATAAATTGTGAGCCCAAAAAAGCAGGACCAGCCGCAGCCACGCCAACCACGTTTTTAATAAACGAAGAATTATCAATTGTCAAACGAGGTTTTTCAATTGTTCCGCTAACTTTTAATATTGAAGTAATTGCTTGCGCAATATTTGTATCTGATAATTTTCCGTTAAACGGTTTAATAGAGAAATTTATATTGTCATTTTTAAGATTTATATAACCATCACTCACAATCGTAATCCTGTTACTCTTAAAAGCAATTCCTTTAGGAAAATTTGCTTTACCGTTAACTATATCCGAACGCACTACAGCACAATTTAATTCTAAACTTTTATCACTTATTTTTAATTTTAATCCGTTTAAAATTTGTGAAAAGACATTACCGTTTAAATATTTTAATGCACCGGTCTTAATTTTAGATTCGCCGAAAATTGTAATAAATTGACCATCTAAATTTTCAACAATTGTCCTTAAATTATTTCCGCTACCTTTCAAATTAAGCATGAAATCGGTTTTTCCGCCGTTAATAATTCCGAAAGTTTTATCGCTATCAGAGCCCAAATCTTTAATAACTTTTTGCAAAATAATATCTTTACCGACTAATTTAACTTTAAAGTCGTTATTAACATTAGCCCCGATTATACCATTAATATTAGCGTCACCTAACACAATTTGCTTAATATCAATATTTGCATTACCGTTATTAACGGCAATATCAGCTTTTACATTATTAAACGATATAGCCTGATTTAAAATTATTTTTTTAATATCTAAACCTATATCAGTATTTAATAAATTAAGGACGCTTAAATCAATGGGAGTAGGCGGCACAAAATTTGCCGCATGAGCAGAAGAAATAAAACTAAAATAATTATGCACTGTTTTAGTTTTATTAAATTTATTAAAATCTATCAATGGGCTACTTAAAACCCCTTTAATATAGGGCTTTTTACCAGCTATATTAACGTTTATAGTACCTTTAATTTCATTTTCTGCAACATTTAATGAGTTAATATTTAAGGCAATATTTTTAGTATCTCCCGTAATTTTTGAAGCTAAAATAACAGCGGGAGCGCCAAAATTTCCATCAGGATTTTTAGCATTTATATTAAAATCATATTTTGGTAATTTTAGAACATCAGAAACATATCCGTCAAACATAAGGGTAGTTCCGTAAGCATTTACTTTGCCTTGTACCGGATATTTTGACATATTTTGCAACAATAAATTTATACTTCCAGCATCAAGTGAGGTAATAATTTCTTGGCCATTATAAAGCATATCGGCATTTATTTGCATATTAGTATCAGAAGAAACTAGCCTCAAAGATTTAATTTGAATTTCATGATTTGTTTTACTTTTTAAATCTTGATATAAAACCATACCTTTTTCAATATCCAGTTTTTTAGCAATAATTGAAGCAAGCATTGCCCCTTGCGCCACCTCAACAGCGCCTACTTGTATACCATTATTAGTTGTTTGTTTTTTAACATTTTCATCAATAAAAAAATCCCAATTTGCAACACCTTTTTCATT
>JAZRHJ010000192.1:0-8453 GCA_045644695.1 Alphaproteobacteria bacterium
GGCAGATTGAGTAATTTTCTTGATTTTTTTTCCAAATTTATAAATTTGTCTTTATCATTTTCAACCAAAGCATGCAAAATAACATTATCAGGATATAAAGTTTGTAAATAAACAATTCCTTTTTTATCTCCTCTGCCGGCACGTCCGGATACTTGAGATAATAATTGAAATGTTTGTTCGGACGCCCTTAAATCCGTTCCCATAAGGCCTAAATCGGCATCAATAATCCCCACTAGTGTTAAAAGCGGAAAATGATGTCCTTTGGCTAAAATTTGTGTACCGATTAAAATATCAATTTCTTTATTTTGCATTTTGTTTATCACATTTGAAACTTCGATAAATGAAGATGTAACATCGCTTGAAATAATTTCTACTCTGCTGTTGGGAAATCGGGCTTTAACTTCTTGGGCAATTCTTTCAACTCCAGGACCGCAAGCAGTTAACCCTTCTAAAGAATGGCACTCCGGACATTCTTTCGGTGTTACCATGCTATATCCGCAATGATGACAAATAAGTTTATTATCTTTACGATGTTCGGTAAGCCAAGCCGTACAATTAGGGCAAGCCATTCTATGTCCGCAATCTCGACATATCAGCAAAGGGGCATATCCTCTACGATTTAAAAACAGCATTGACTGTTCGCCTTTTTCTAAATTTTCTTTTAAGGCGTTAACAAGTGTCGGTGAAATCCAAGATGCGCCAAAATCTCCTTTTTGCGGTTTATCTTTTTTTAAATCAATAATTTTTAATTCGGGCAACTGGGCGTTTGCAAAACGAGTTGATAGTTTTACGCAATCATACTTTTTATCTTCAACGTTTACAATTGTTTCCAAATCGGGTGTGGCTGTGGATAAAATGATAGGTATATTTTCTAATTTTGCTCTAACGATTGCCATATCACGAGCCTGATAATTAACAATATCTTCTTGCTTAAATGAATGGTCATGGCTTTCATCAATAATAATTAAACCTAAATCGGCAAAAGGTAAAAATAATGCACTTCTGGCACCTACCAAAACTTTTGCACGGTTTTCCGAAATTGCTTGCCAAGTTTGAGTGCGCTCATTTGCATTTAGTCCCGAATGCCAGTTTGCTGGTTTAACTCCAAAACGTTTTTCGTATCTTTCTAGCCATTGTGCCGTTAAAGCAATTTCAGGTACCAGAATCAGTACCTGTTTGTTTTGTTTTAATACTTTGGTTGCCGCTTCCAAATAAACTTCGGTTTTTCCCGAACCTGTAATTCCGTCCAAAAGCGTAACGTTAAAACCTGTGTCACATTTTACGCACAAATAATCGGCGGCATTTTGTTGTTCGTTGGTAAGAGTTATATTTTTAAAATTAAATTTAGGGTTTTCAAAATGCTTAATTTTAGGGGTTTTAAAAGGCTCTAAAACACCCTTTTCTATTAATGTGCTTATAACACTTGCCGAAACTCCGGCTCCTTTTGTAATTTCAGATTTTGAATATGGTCCGTGCTCCAGCAAATCAATCACTCGCCATCTGGCATCAGAATTTTTAAGTTTTGCCTCACTCAAAGTTTTACCGGTAAGTTTGTATAAGATATTACACTTGGGGTCTTCAAAAACACCTTTTGCGCATAGAACCATTTTTAAGACCATGCCTAAACTTGCCAAGTTGTATTTTGCTACCCATTCGATAAATTGTAAAAGTTCTTTTTTTAATGGCGGCAAATTAAAAACTTCAATTATATTTTTAATTTTTTTCTCATCTAATAAACTTGATTTTCCGATTTTGTAAACGATACCGATTTGTGTATTGTTTATAAAAGGCACACGCACAAATTGCCCTAAAGATAAATCTTTATCGGTTTTATAGTCAAAAACATCGTCAAAAGGAAGGGGTAATAATACCCCGACAAATTTAGTCATCGTTTTACCTCTGTTGAGGGTAGTGTTAAATATTTTGCCCTAAAAATCTATTAAGAAAGCATTTTTTTTAACATTTTTATTGTATGTTTTAACAATAAAAGGCTCTCCTTGTAAGAGAGCCTTTTATTACTTTGGATTAATATATGATTAGAACTTATATTGAGCCTGTAAACCAATTAGGTTAGAATAACTCTTGAAGTGTGCTTTTGCATCACCATCATATTGTGAAGTTCCGTTTTTCATAAACAAGTGTGCATAACCTGCGTCAATTTGCCAATTTTTTGTTTTGTAACTAGCACCTAAAGAAACCCAAGTACGGTTGCTGTCAGGTATTCTAATTGTGCGGTGATATTTGTTGCGAACCGGAGATTGGTCATAAGCAACACCTGCACGCAATGTCCAATTTTCATTCAAGGAGTAATCTGCGCCGAACGAAACTGTCCATGTTTCACGCCATTTTTCTTGAACGGTTTTTCCGCCAAAACTTGATTCTAAAGTAAATTCTTGGAAGCTGTCTTTCCAGTCTGTCCAACGAACAGAAGCAGATAAGCCCCATTTATCGTTTAATTTATGGAAACCTGAAACCAACAAACTTGCCGGTAAATCAGGAGATGCTTTTCCGTCATATGCAACTTGTTTAATAATGCCCATACCCATCGCTGAAGCATCTACAGAAACTTCATGATCGCCTTTAACAGTTTGCATACTCTTTCCTTTAAAACTTACACCCAAACGAGTATCTGGTGTAAATTCATACATTGCACCGATGCTCCAAGCAGCAGTCCAACCATCAAGGTCAAAATCGCTATATGCATTAGTAATAGCCGGACCTAAAGGATATTTCATATTATTTGACATTCTACCGTGAATATAACGAGCAATAACAGAAGCACCCAATGAAAGCTTGTCGGTAACTCTGTATGCAACGGCAGGAGCCAAGTCGATAACTTCGAGTTCGGAACGAACACCTGCTTCGGCAACAAAACTTTGCTTGCTGTAACGAGTTCTTAAACCGAACGGAGCATAAATACCAAAACCGGCAGTTAAACGGTCATTTATCTTGTATTGGCCAAATGCGTGAGGAAGTGCAACACCGATGTTCATTTTGGTTTTTGCATATTGACCGCTTTGCTCACCTCTGACTTTTGCATTAAGATGAGCAATGCTTAAACCGCCTTGAACACCTGATGTCTGATTTAATACCATACCGGCAGGGTTGTACGCTAATGCGGAAAAGTCGTCGCCAACAACACCAGCGCCTGCAAATGCACGACCTAATCCCGTCATTGAATATTCATTTAATTGATATCCGGCAGCCATTGAGCCTGTCGCATATAAACAAAGAGCAGATACTGCTGCTAAGGTATAAAATTTTTTCATATAAAAAAGTCCTTAAGTTGTTATTAAAAAAAAATCTACTTGCCAAATTAAGTAAAATTGGTATAAATGTAAAGTAAGCACTTTTAAGTGCGCTAGTTTCTCGGATGAAACTAATGGCGGATTATATGGCTTAAGGAGAAAAACTATGTCTGAATATATGCCTGAAAAGTTGGCTGAAATGACATTAAAAATGGTTGGCGATAAATGGAAAGTTCTGATTATTCAAAATTTAATGGACGGAACTAAACGATTCGGTGAACTTAAAAAAGAACTTGGCGATATAACTCAAAAAGTTTTGACATCAAATTTGCGCCTTTTGGAAGAAAAGGGCATTTTAATCAGGAAAGTTTATGCTCAAATTCCTCCCCGAGTTGATTATACATTAACTCAATTGGGTTATGAATTAAAACCTGTAATTGATTCTATGATAGAATGGGCTGAAGAATATCGTCGCAATATGGCAAAGATATTAAATATTGAATTGCAACCTGAATAGAAAAAGTGCCGAAAGATGTTTTTTATTGTTTAGGAAGTTCATATGCTTTCATAATGGCCTCATAATTTTCTTGTAATACTTTTTCTTGTTGCTTTATTTCATTTGTCAGTTTTTCAATTTCTGGGTATTGTTGTGTTTCTTCCTCGCCTACACCAAAAGACATTACCATCACAAAAAGCATGCTTAATATAAAAGAAATTACAAGCATTAAAAAATGGCCGAACATACTCAAAAGAGTTTCTTTCCAATCAACATCATAACCGCCTTCTTTATAGATACACTTGAAAAAATACACATAAAAACCAGCAACAATAAGCATTAATAAGTATAAACTGTAATTGGTGTATAAGGCTTTAAGCATAGCGCCTTCAAGTGTTGCCATAGATAAAAAACCAAGCACAATACCAAGCAAAACCATCGGATTAAAAATAAGCCCCGAACGAAAAAGCGCTAAAATACCTTTAATCATAAAAAATCCTCGCTAAAAATTTAAGCAAGGATTATTTTACTGCGAAATTATTAAATATCAGTTTATTTATATTTAGAAATTTCGTTTACAATCATTTGGCTTAATGTGGCTACCAAATTTTCATCTTCACCTTCGACCCTAACTTTTACAACAGGTTCTGTACCCGATTTTCTTACAATAACAGAACCTGCACCATCGATTTGTTTTTTTGCATTTTCAATTACGTTTTGAACAGGTCCGGCATTTAATGCATAAACCGCTTCACCCACCGATAAAAAACGAATATTGTCAATTTTACAAGGACACTTTTCAAATAAAGGAAAAATTTCGCTCATTTTTCTTTTGCTTTCAATTAATCCCATACTTATAATAAGAGCGGTAATAAGCGCATCGCCCGTTGAGGCATAGTCTGATAAAACCATGTGTCCAGATTCTTCTCCTCCGACATTAGAGCCAAACTCTCTCATTTTTTCAATTACATACCGTTCGCCGACAGCACTGCGATAATAGTGGATTCCTAAGCGATGTAAATATTTTTCCAAGCCCAAATTTGACCATATTGTTGCAACTACGGCGTTCCCCTTTAATGTTTTGTGCTCATAAAAATATGTTGCTAAAAATGCAATAATTTGGTCACCGTCAATACGATTTCCTTTTTCATCGCAAATAATAATTCTGTCACCGTCTCCGTCAACGGCAATACCGAGATGAGCATTGCTTTCCGTTACAACTTTTTGCAAGTTTTCGGTGTGTTGTGAACCGCAATCTTTGTTAATGTTATATCCATCCGGTGCATCGGAAAGCGTAATAACTCCAGCACCCAAATCCTTAAAAACTTGAGGCATAATCTTTGAAAAAACACCATTTGCACAGTCTAACACAACCCTTAAACCCTTTAATGCACTATAATTCGGGGCCACTTTTCTGGCATTTTCCATATATTTTTCAATAGAATTAGTGTCTTCGAACACTTTGCCAACAGAATCTTTTGATGTTTGAAAAGTTTCATTTGAAGTTAGCATTTCTTCAATTTTAGACGTTAAAGTATCATCAAATTTGTCGCCGTCAGAATTTATAAGTTTAATTCCGTTATCTTGATACGGATTATGAGAAGCAGTAATCATAACCGACATATCGACACCCAAATTCGGAGTTTGGGCAGTAACTAAAGGAGTAGGGACTATACCCATTTTTACAACATCAACACCCATTGAGGTAAAGCCGGCTATAAGAGCCGATTCTAACATATTTCCGGAAATACGAGTATCTTTAGCAATAGCGACTCTTTTGGTATTTGTACACACCATAGAGCCTAAAACTTGTGCCAAACGCAAAGCCACTTCAACAGTCATCGGAAATTCATTGGCAACGCCTCTTATACCATCAGTACCGAACAAATTATTTGTCATAAATTTTCTCCTTTAAAAATTAATGTACAAAGTCTAACAAATACAAAAAACAAACTCAAGAACAACACACAGTTTATACAATAAAAAAAAGGGAGTGAAAACACTCCCTTTCAAGCAAAAAAATTGCTTTAGAATACATAACGAATACCGCCGTAAACTTCTTGAGCGGTAACATCTGCATGGCGGATACTACCCATATCGAAGTAACGATAACCGGCATCAACATTTAAGCGGTTTGTAACTTTTAATGATAAACCAGCGCCCAATGACCAAGTAAAGTTCATCGGTTTGTAGTTGCCAATAGGTGTATTACTAATACCGCCGGGGTATGTTGTATCAATATTGGAATATCTCAATTGTGTTAAACCGACACCGGCATTAACATATGGAGACCACCAATGATATGGCATAAAGTCCCAATATGCATTGAGCATATAAGAATATGTTTTAAATTTTGCAACATCATATTCTGTTTCATCATTTGTATGTTTACGCCAAATATATTCTAACTCGCCGCGAAAATGTTTATAACGATATCCCAATGCGCCTGCAAGCATCAAACGATTATCGTCAAGACCTTCGCTGCTTGACATAATATCGCTGGTTGAACTTGAAACATCATGTTTTACAACACCTGCTCTTAAAGCGCCATAAAAACCATCACATTCCGCATTTGCCGGAGTTGATAAAAATGCGGCAAATGATAATGCAGTCGCGGTTAAAAGTGCTTTTTTCATGTTTAAATACTCCTATAACTGATTGTAGTAATTTTATAAAACGGTAAATTAATTAAAATATATTTAAGATTATGCAAAAACATTTTAAAAACATTGCTTTTATGGCAAAAAGTGTATATCTTCAATTTCGGGTGGTCGGATAGTCGCGCTGTGGAAAGTAAAATCCAACAGTGAGGAAAGTCCGGGCTTCATGGAAACAAGATACCGGATAACGTCCGGCTGGAGAGATCCAAGGGAAAGCGCCGCAGAAAATTACCGCCGAATTATATGCTCGGTAAGGTTGAAAAGGTGTGGTAAGAGCTCACCGCCGATACAGCAATGTATCGGGCATAGGCAAGCCCTATCTGATGTAAGACCAAATTAGGATTTTTCAGGGTTAACCTGACGGAGCGTTTCCACTCTGATCCAGAGGTAGGTCGCAAGAGCAAATTGGCAACAATTTGGTTAGATGAATGGCTATCACCGTAATCTTTATATATAAAGCAAATGCGGATACAGAACCCGGCTTATAGACCACCAAACTTTTTATTGGAGATAAAGATGAAACAAACAACATTAAAAGAGCCTGTAACAATTAGCGGAGTTGGTCTGCATTCGGGGGTAGATTCTACACTAACATTAAAACCGGCATCGGTAAATACAGGTGTTGTTTTTTGTCGTTCCGATATTGAAAACTCTCCTCAAATCAAAAGTGTTTATTCTAATGTTGTCGATACCAGAAATTGTACTTGTTTGGGTAGCAATGGCATAATAGTGAGCACAATTGAACATTTAATGGCGGCATTGTATGTTTTAGAAATTGATAACGTGATTATTGAATGCTCCAATCAGGAACTTCCCATATTAGACGGGAGCGCCCAAAGTTTCTTAAACAAACTCAAAACAACAAAATTGGCTACTCAGGAAGAAAATCGAAAAATATTGAAGATATTAAAACCGATTAAGTTTGAAGATGATAAAGGTAATTATGTAGAAATAGGTCCGAACAAAGAAAATAATTTAAGAGTTTGTTTTGATATAGAATTTGCTTCTAAAATCGTCGGACATCAAAATTTTAACAACATTATTACCAAAGATGTTTTTGAAAAACAAATAGCGCCTTGCCGTACTTTTTGTGAAAAATATCAAATTGATTATTTACAGTCAATTGGGTTAATTAAGGGCGGAAGTTTGGAAAACGCGGTTGTTTTAGATGGAGAAAAAATCCTAAATCCGGAAGGGTTTAAGGTAGAAAACGAATGTGTAAATCACAAAGTTTTAGATTTAATTGGAGATATGTACACATCAGGGTATCAAATATTTGCCGATATAAAGGCATATCGTACAGGCCATTTTCATAATAATGAAATTTTGAAAAAAGTGTTTGCTGATATTACAAATTATGAAATTTTGTAAAGGGATATAAAATGAGAAAAATTTTAGTACTGTTTTGTGTAGGTATAATGTTATGCTCTTGTTCATCTTCTAAAATTGAAGACCATAAAAAAGAACAACAAACAGCTGAGCAATTATATCGCCAAGGTTATAATTATTTGCAAAAAACTTCTTATGCAAAAGCAGCGGAAATTTTTGAAAAAGTAGAGTTGGAACACCCATATTCAAAATGGGCTGTAAAATCTAAACTTATGGGCGCTTATTCTTATTATAAGGCCGAAAAATATGATGATGCAATTATGTCGTTAGAACGATTTATAAAGTTTCATCCGTCAAATAAAGATGTTGCGTACGCATATTATATGAAGGGTTTGTGTTATTATGACCAAATTACACCGGCGCAAAAAGATCAAAGCAATACAAAAAAAGCACAAGATGCATTTGCACAACTAATTATATTGTTTCCCGAAACAGAATATGCAAAAGATGCAAGCAATAAACTAAATTTAATAGTTGATCATATTGCCGGACAAGAAATGAATATCGGTAGATACTACTTGAAAAATCAAAATTATTTATCGGCTATTAACAGGTTTAATGTGGTTGTTGAAAATTATCAAACAACACCGCAAATTGAAGAAGCATTATATCGTCAGGTTGAAATTTATACAATAATGGGAAGTCGGATCGTAGCCATGT
>JAZRHJ010000193.1:0-4265 GCA_045644695.1 Alphaproteobacteria bacterium
AGAGCAAACTCCAACCGAGCAAACTTCAGTAGAGCAAACTCCAACAGAACAAACTTCAGTAGAGCAAACTCCAACAGAACAAACTCCAGCAGAGCAAACTCCAGCAGAGCAAACTCCAACAGAACAAACCAATAACGAGCGAAGTAATTCTCCACATTCTAATTTAAAAACAGAATATCTTGATGATGTAAAAAGTTTAGGTTTAGAAAATCCTAAAAGCATATCATTAAATGCATCAACCCATACAATATCATCAAACGGAAATGTAGAAACATATACAACTTATGCTCGGTTTGACATATGTGATAACGGATACGCTTCAACAAATACCGATGGCGCTTTAGGATTGGTTTTTGATGAAAGCGGAAACGGTGTATTTAAGATTAGCACAAACGATACCATCCGTGAAATGAACTTTGATGAGGCAAAGAACTTTACCGAAACAGTTATACGTCTGGATAGTAATGTTGATGTTAATCAACTTGCCGATGCTTTGTATGATAATAATCCTAAAGAATATGCTTTACAACAAGCACAATTAAGCGGTTTGTCCGGAAATCTTACCACCTTAGAAAACGAAAATATGATTGTTATATATTCTGATAACGGAGTATCAATAACTGTAGACGGACATTCGTTTAGCGCTGTTGCCGACGAAAATGGAAACATTACGAAAACAACCGGCATGTTAGGTCGTAACATTGAAGGTATAAATAATGCCGACATACAAGAATCTTTACAGATAATTGCCGAAAGAAATCCGGAATCTGCCATTGCTAAAGCATACGCAACGTTAAATACAGAGCAAAATAATACCGAACAAGAAAGTGCATCTAAAGAGCAAAATATAACTTACAATGAAAAAGGTGAAGAAGTTGTTTTGAAAGATAATGTCAGAGTAACCGAAGATGGTGCCGCATATAAAATAAAAGCAAATGTTGTTTTAGAAAAAAGTGTTTATGGTGCAAGTCCGCAAGATTATCTGGCAGACGCACGCTCATTGTTGGGTGAAGATGCAAAAGCAAGGGAATATATGGAAGTTAAGTCATTTTTAGCAAACGACGATGTCTATCATGACCTAAAGGCCCGACAAGAAGCCGGAGAAACATTTTCACAAAGAGAACAAAATGCAATCAATAAATTTATGACAAACCATGAAAAAAATGAAGCACATATATCTCAAAAATATGGTATAATTCGTGGTGAAGATGGTGAAATGCATAGAAGCAATACACAAGAAAGTACCACCATTGTTACTCACAAATATACGCAAACATCAATTAACGAACGTTAGTTAATAAAACCAAAAAAAAGCCTCTCTGAAAGAGAGGCTTTTTTTATCAAAGATTTAAGGAAAACTAAAAATAACCTCTCCTAAGAGAGGTTATTGATTTGGATCATAATGTATACTTCTCTTAAAGAAGCAAACTGTAACTCTTCATGGAGTCTTTTTTCCGCCTCTTCACTTAGAGTTTTATACTTTTCTACCCACAACTTAAGCAAATCACTTGAATTTCGATTGAGCATCAAGTTTTCTGCTTCATAACCGGGATAATAATTCATGCAAGATATAATTTTCTTGCATACTTTTTCGGTAGAATCAGCAAACGCCCAATTTACGTTTTCATCCCAGAAACCCCATAAGTCATACGACTTCTTTAGCGTTTCTTCACTTCCCGAAACCATCAAAATGCGTTCTGATGTTGGTTGAGGGTAAGCTACACTGATGTAATCGGCTATCCAGTCATCAGGGGCAGTCTTAAAAAACTCTGCTTCCTCTTCGGCAGTAATCTTACCTACTTCCATTGTTTTGAGGAAATTCTCATAATTTATGCGACTCTTCTCCTTGAGAATAGTCAGCAAATTTGTTTTCAACATACTCTTTTGTTTTATAGTTAATAATTATCTTAATTACTTTCAATTATAGTTGTTTATACTGTTTTTTAAGGAATATGTCAATTATTTATTTGTCAATTTATGGCAATTTTTAAATTTTCACAATCGACGTACTCATTGCATATACAGCAACTATCGAAATTATAACCAACATAGTTGCCAAAGCACATTCGCCTCTACTAAAAGGTTTATAATTCGGAGCATACTGTTTACGTGCCCAAATATAAACAGGAATTCCTATTGCCATAAAAATTACAGCCATCAATAAATATTGCAATCCTGCAGCATAAATAAGCCATAAAGCATAAAACGAGCCTATTATTGCAGAAAACAGCGCTGAAGAACGTTTTATATATGTATCTTTCGGATATTCATGATCTTCACAAATTTTCCATAAATATACCGAACTTGATAAATATGCCGGCAACACCATAACCCCGGTAATGCTTAACATCGTGTTCCATGCATTATTGGAAAAATATACCAAAAGCATAAAAATCTGCATCAATGCACTTGTTACCCACAAAGAAACCGATGGCGCTTTATTCGAATTTTCAATTGCAAATTCTTTAGGAAAAGTACCATTTTTTGCCGCGGCTTGCGGAATTTGTGCCGTCACCATAGTCCATGCAAGCCAACTTGATAATACCGAAATTAATAAACCGATATTCATTAGCCAAGCCCCCCAACGACCCACAACTTTTTCTAAAATTCCGGCAGTCGAAGGATTGGGTACCAATGCCAGTTGTTCTTGGCTCATATAACCGAAAGGCAACAGTGATAATAAAACATAAATTGATAAACAAGAAACAAATCCAAGTAATGTTGCTTTTCCGACCGATTGCACTGTTTTTGCATGCTGTGACATCACAACCGCACCTTCTATGCCTATAAATGCCCATAATGTAACCAGCATAGTGCTTTTAATTTGCGCTGACAAATTACCTAATTTTGAGGCTGTAGCAATGTTTTCTCCCCAAAAATCAAAAGAAAATTTATCACTGCTAAAAACAAATGCCATAATTAAAATAAACAGCGCCAACGGCACAATTTTTCCGATTGTTCCGATAAAGTTAATTAATGTTGCTTGCTTAATTCCTTTTAAGACTAAAAAATTAAAACACCAAATTAAAATTGAACCACCTATAATTGAATATATTGTATTTCCACCCGAAAAATATGGCGGAAAAAAATAATTTAAGGCATCCATCGTAATTACAGCATAGCCCACATTACCGCAAATTTGGCATAACCAATATGACCACCCGATTGTAAACCCTACATAAGGGCCAAAACCTTCCCTGCTATACATATATATACCGGCAGTTAAATCAGGTCTTACATTAGATAAAATTCTAAATGTATTGGCAATGAAATATACACCAAATCCCGTAATTATCCACGCCAACAAAACCGCTCCTGCCGACGCTCCTGATGCCATATTTTGCGGTAAAGAATATATACCGCCGCCAATCATCGAACTTACAACAATAGCAGCCAATGCCATAACGCCCAAACCGGCGGAGTTTGTTATCTCCGCCGTTCGTACTTTTACAGTTTTGTTTTTCTTTTGCATATTGTATCCTTTCTAAATTTTAACAGGGTCTGCATATTCAAAATTTAAAAAGCCCAAACAAGTTAAACAATAACCAAACTGTTCTGTAATGTTTAAGTAGTTATGAAACATTTGAAATTCGCTGTGTTTTTCAACACCTCTAATTTCTAATTCATGTTGTAAAGATTTATTAAGCCACATTTTTGCATGACCTTGAGCAATTTCATCATCAATTTGTGTATCAAAAAACTCAACATATTCAGCCGCCCAACCGCCGATAAGTTCGCCATTTTTATCTTTTCCCCAACATATACCGACACCGGTTGCTATTGCCTTGTGTTCATCTCTTGATGCACCATGTCCAGCCATTATAACCTCGAGAACAGCGCCATGCTTAAACTGACTTACTACTTTATCTACACTCACAATATTGCCATACAATTCTTTAGGCAAAACTGACGTATACGGAACAATATTAAAATTTTCAATTTTTGCCTGCATTAAAGCAGAATCATAACAAAATGTTTCAAACGGTTGAGGCGGAATACCATCATTTGCTTGTCCCGCACCACCTGTCTGAAACGCTAATGTCGGATAGCGAACACCTTGAACCATATTTTTTCTCCCTAAAATTATTTTCAAATACGTTTATTAATTAGTTTTTAAAAGAAGCATTTCAATAATTTTAGAACTAAATTTTATACGCAGTCATCGCCTATAAAAGAATAATCTGTCACAACATTATTTTCTATTGTAAACATCGTTTTACAATAATATATCTGCTCATTTTGTGATTTTCCGTATTTAACACCGG
>JAZRHJ010000194.1:0-1747 GCA_045644695.1 Alphaproteobacteria bacterium
TTAATTTTATTATAAGCATAAGCGATACCTATTTGATCAAGTTCATTTCTTTTAAAGGGGTTGAGCCTTACAATGCCGGCAGACCACGATTGTTCGATGGTATCAATATGACCGGAAACGCCGTTTACTCTGGCAAAAATATTCCAATCCTGACCGATGTTTTGTGATAAATTAATTGACCAACCGTTTGTTGTTTGAGGTTGTAATTTTACATTTGGCTGATTGTATAATAAAACCGAAAATTCGGCATCGCCCAATTTATTTGTCGGAGCATATTGCGCTTGTACAAAAGTTGTAAAATGTTTATCGCTTAAATCATTTACTCTGACACTGACTGCATCAACATTACTGGCATCTTGAGCACCAAAAGCAAAACTCCAATCATCATTAGGACTGATTTGTGCAAAAGCACCAACCCCGGCAATCGGATAGGTAGAACTGGCATTTTGTGATAAAGCATAGTTAATAAAATTTACTTGTTGATTGGAATTATATGGTGAACCGTCAAAATTATAAATCGGGTATTGTCCTAAACCTAAAGTCAGCCAACTAAATTTCCCCCCGAATTGATAAGTATAGTAAAGTTCATTAAATTCATTTGAGTTTGTGCTATAATCGTTGATATCATTTACTACCCCCATTCTGTAACCAACATCGGAAGCATTATGATTTCCGTATCTGATTATTGTATATGCAAGGTTTAATGTTCCTGTTCCTGATTCGTTTTTATGAGTTGTCCATGATAAATAAGGATATAAGTACATTTGAAATGCGTTATATTTACCGCTTGGCGCTCCCCGTTGTGGCATAAAAGTAGCATCTATACCGTAACTTATACCATAATTTTTATTTAACCAATATTTAAACATAGAATAATCGGCATCGAGCGAGCGGGCACAAACGGCTGAAGTGTGCAATAAAACTGTAAATAAAGACAATGTTATAATTTTTTTCATGTTTTTCTCCTTTTAAATAAAAGTTTTCTAATATTTAATATGCAAAAATTAAAAAAAAAGGGGAGGTAAACTTTGTAAATATAATTTAAAAAACTTGTAAGAAAATGTAAAGTTGGTTAAAGTATGAAAAAAAATAAGGAATATTAGATGATAGCAAAACTTAAAGGTATTGTAGACAGTATATTTGAAGATAATTGCATAGTTGACGTTAACGGTGTTGGTTATTTGGTGTCAGCCTCTTCAAAAACATTAGGAAAATTAAACAAAGGAACTGAAGTTTCTTTGTTAATAGAAACCGTCGTCCGAGAAGATAGCATATCTTTATTTGGTTTTTATGATGCTTGGGAAAAAGAATGGTTTACAACTTTAACAAAAGTTCAAGGTGTTGGTGCAAAAGTGTGTTTGAGCATATTGTCGGCGCTAACCCCATCGCAATTGGCACAAGCCGTTTCGGCTCAAGATAAGAGTTCTTTTTTAAGAGCATCTGGAGTTGGTCCTAAATTGGCTGCTCGTTTGGTTACCGAACTAAAAGATAAAATTGTAACAATTCCTGTAGGGGATATAGGTCTTTCGGATATAGCCGAAAGTAAAACTGTTGCAACTGAAATATCTGTTGTGGCCGATAATGCTATGGAAGATGTTATTTCGGCACTTGTTAATCTGGGATATCAAAGAATGGAAGCATATAAAGCGGTAACTAAAATTTATGAAAACAATGCTGATAAACCGCTTCCTCAACTTATAAAACTTGCGTTAAAAGAATTTGCCGGAAAGGATTTTTAAGATATGCA
>JAZRHJ010000195.1:0-4782 GCA_045644695.1 Alphaproteobacteria bacterium
TTTTTTATAAAAAATCAATATTTTTTATACTTGCTTTATTTTATAAATTAAATATCTTAATAAAAAAGGAGATAAATATGTCAGAGTATAGTTCAAAAGTTATTATCATAGGGTCTGGTCCTGCCGGTTATACTGCCGGTATATATGCTGCAAGAGCAGGTTTAAAACCAATTTTAGTTTCAGGAAATCAAATTGGAGGTCAACTTACAATGACATCTGTAATTGAAAATTTTCCGGGATTTATAGAACCAATAACAGGAAACGAATTAATGGAAAACATGCGTTTACAGGCAATAAATACGGGAGTTGAAATTATTGATGATAAAATAACAGAGGTTGATTTTTTTAATAAACCTTTTGTTTTAAGTTCGGAAAACGGAAACTCATATTCTGCACAATCGGTTATTATAGCAACAGGTTCTTCTGTTAGATGGCTTGAATTGGAAAGTGAAAAAAAATATATAGGTTTTGGTGTATCTGCATGTGCAACATGTGACGGATTTTTTTATAAAAATAAAACAGTCGCTGTTGTTGGTGGTGGAAATTCAGCGGCTGAAGAGGCTTTGTATTTAACTAAATTCGCTTCAAAAGTTATACTAGTACATCGTAGAGATACTTTAAGAGCAGATGAAATTATGCAAAAAAGACTAAAAGAAAACGATAAAATTAATATTATTTACGATAGTATATTAAGAGAAGTAAAAGGGAGCGATAATCCCAAATCGGTTAATGAAATAGTTATAAAAAACGTAAAAAATGATAATATTCAAAATATTAAAGTTGATGGTGTTTTTGTTGCTATAGGACATAAACCCAATACTGAAGTTTTTAAAGAATATCTTAATTTAGATAATAACGGTTACATAAAAACAATCAATGACAGTTCGGTTACCAATATTGAGGGTGTTTTTGCGGCAGGAGATGTAAAAGATCCTCGTTTTAGACAAGCAATAACCGCTGCTGCAAGCGGAGCAATAGCGGCTATGGAAGCAACCAAATATTTATCGGAAAAATAAAACAGTCTTGACATTTTAAAACTTTATGATATATTGCAATTGTTCTTGTCGCTTTTAGGGCTTATAAGCGAAGAATGTATATAAACCGAGCCGAGGTTAAGTTTTTTGCAAAATTCTTTATTGCATTTGATGTCGGCTCCTATTGAGGGAGTTTTTTTTATGACAGAATATAAATATAAGCACGGTCTAAGCATTATGAGAGCACAGCCTTTTCATATAGGGCACGCTAAAATAATAGATACAATGCTAAAATCATGTGAGAGAGTTACCGTAATTTTAGGTTCTATTCAAGAACATGGGACATCTCGTAATCCTTTAAACTATACAACCAGAAAAAAGATGATACAAAATATTTATCGTTCAAATCCTAATTATGAACGATTAAAAATAATAGGTCTTTTTGATATAAATAATCCGGCAGAATGGGGAGAATATGTTACTGATTTTATTTTGGAAACATTACCGGATTTACCGGCAGTAGATGTATATTATGCCGGCAGTTCTTATGATGCTCATTGGTTTAAAGATTGTTTTAAATCAATAGAGATTGTAGATAGAACAGATCCTGATTTTCCGTTTGTAACAGGAACTATGGTCAGAGATATGATAAAATTTGGCGATAATCGTTGGAAAAATTTTATACATCCACAAAATCATCAAATTATTGAAGATAATTTTTATCGTAAAAAAGCAATAATATAAAGCAGACGCTTTAATCATCTGTGTCTTTTGAAGGGCTTATAAAAGACAGATGTATTTTAACCCTATAAATAAGCCAAGAAAGGGAAATAATATGAATAAACATATTTTAATGCGGATAGATTTTCAAAATGATTTTGTTCATCCGCAAGGTAATTTGACAATATCTGATACAGATTTAATCAAAAAGCATCAAAAATTTGCCAACTCACTGCAATCTGATATGGTAGATTTAATTATAGACTCTTATGATACACATTTTAAAGAAACTTATAAAAATACGATAGAATCAAGAAACTTTCCTATACATTGTGTTTTTGGCTCATGGGGATGGCAAAGTGCTGCTCCTTTGAAAGATAATATCGAAAAAATTGATATATTTAAATCAACAACAAATATATGGAACGAAAAAAACACTTATGAAATTTTATCGCAAGATTTTACAAATAAAAATGTTTATTTATGCGGAGTTTTGAGTGAAGTTTGTGTATATCAGGCAATGAAAGGACTTCTCAAAAGAGGGGCAAACGTAATTATAATTGAAGATTTATGTAAAGGTATAAACGCTCAAGTAAGAGATATTTTGGAGCATCCTGATTTTCAGCTCGTTAAAGAAAGCGGACAATTAAAAAGCATTACAATGGCTCAATTTTTCAGAACACATCTTTTAGATAAAAAAATTGAGCATAATGTAGTTTATAAACAAAGAGGAGAATAGATATGAGAAACGATATTTTACAATCAGGTACACCTTTATATTGTGATTTATATCATCTTACAATGGCTCAAGCGTGGTTTAAAGATAATAAACATTTGGAACACAAAACTTCCGAAGCCTTTTTCAGAAGGTGTCCTTTTGGTGGGAGTTATTTAATATCTGCCGGATTACAAGAGTTTGTCGAATGGATAGATAATTGGCATATTTCAAAAAGCGATATAGAATATTTAAGAACACTAAAAAACACAGACGGGTCAAAAATTTTTGATGATAAATTTTTAAATTTTATAAAAGATCAACGTTTACAACTTGATATAAAAGCGGTTTCTGAAGGAGAAATAGTTTTTCCGAATGAACCGGTTTTAAGTGTGAGTGGTCCGTGTTGGCAAGTTGATATGATAGAATCGGCTTTTTTAAACATATTTAATGCGCAAAGTCTTATAGCAACAAAAGCATCAAGAATGGTAAATGCCGCCTCGTCAGACGGAATAAAAAGACCTGTTATGGAGTTTGGTTTAAGAAGAGCGCAAGATATGGGATGTTTTTTACCCACAAGAGCATCTTATATAGGTGGTTGTATTGGAACATCAAATGTGGCGGCAGCAAAATATTATAGTATTGAGGCGAAAGGAACAATGGCGCATTCATTTGTAATGAGTTATGAAAACGAGTTAGATGCCTTTAAATCTTATTTAAAAGCATCGGTTGGAAACACAACACTTTTAGTAGATACATACGATACACGTCAGGGGATAAAAAACGCCATAAAAGCTTCTCAAGACACCAATATTTTATTGCAAGGTATAAGAATAGATTCAGGAGATTTGGCATATTGGAGTAAAGAAGCAAGAAAAATACTTGATGAGGCTAATATGAAGCACACAAAAATAGTTGTTTCAAACGATTTAGACGAATATTTGATAGAAAATTTAATTATGGTTCAAAAAGCACCGATAGATATATTTGCTGCTGGCACAAAACTTGTTACCGCTTATGATACACCGGCGCTTGGTGGCGTTTTTAAAACCAAAGAATATAGTGATAAACCTGTAATAAAAATTGCCGAAGGAAAAACAACCATTGCCGGTGCGACAAATGTGGTAAGAATTGTTAAAAATAAAAAATTTGAAGGTGATATCATAATTAAAACAGACGAAAATATAGTTAAAGAAGGAAAATTAAAAAGAAATATAAAATCGTTTAAGTTAAATTCTGATATAAATGAAAATATGTTGTTTGAAGAAGGGTGTGAAGCATATCTTTTGTTAAAACCAATTATGTCAAAAGGTTATATTGTCGGCCAAGATTTAGACTTAAGTTTAAGACAGTTAAGAGAAGAAGCAATGCGCAATTTGGATAAACTTGACAATTGTTATAAAAGACTTGCGAATCCGCATATATATGGCGTAGGATTAGAACAAAATTTATATAACTTGCAGCAAAAGCTTATTAAAGAACATCAAGGAAGATAGATATGGAAAAATTATGGAATAGTTTGAAGCAAAAATTTGAAAAACACTGCCAAGAAAACGGGTTTAAAAGTGTTATAATTGGTTTATCAGGTGGTCTTGATTCTGCTATTGTGGCTGTTTTGGCGGCAGATGTTTTAGGTGGTGAAAATGTAACGGCTATTATGATGCGCAGTAAATATACATCTCCTTTAAGCATGGCGATTGCAAAAGAAGTTGCACTACTTAACAATTTGAAATATAAAGAATTAGATATTGATTGTTTAATAAATGAAGAAGAAAAATTTTTAAAAAATGCTTTTGGTGAAGAATTAAAGCAAGTTGTTTATGAAAATTTACAGGCAAGAGCAAGGGCAAAAATTTTAATGGCTTGGTCAAACCAGTTTGGCTCAGTTGTTTTATCATGTTCCAATAGGTCTGAAATTTTGACCGGATATTGCACACTTTACGGTGACACTTGCGGAGCATTTATGCCAATAGGTAGTGTTTATAAAACAGAGATTTTTGAACTTGCTAAATTCAGAAATTCTGTTAACAGAGTTTTACCTTCAGAAGTAATTATAAGAGCACCCACTGCAGAACTTTCTTTGAACCAAAAAGATGAAGACAGTTTACCGTCCTATAAAGAACTTGATGATATATTAAAAAAATATGTTGATAAAAAAATATCAAAAGAAGAACTGGTAAAACAAGGATCAGATGCTTTATTGGTTGAAAAAACAATAAACCTTTATCAAAAAAGCAAATTTAAGAGAAAACAATTGCCGACAATATTATAAAAAATAGATATATTACCATTTATTAACTCTGATTTAATTATTTATAATGCATAATACGACATAACTTTAACTTAAAGGACTATGTTGCTATGCGTATATGT
>JAZRHJ010000196.1:0-5813 GCA_045644695.1 Alphaproteobacteria bacterium
AAATATCTCGGTATTAAAAAATATCATTTCGGACAAGCGGAAGAAAATGACCAAATAGGTGTTACAACAGGATTAGCGTGGACAGAAGTTGGCGGAGATATACTTTTTATTGAAGCAGTTGATATGCCAGGAAAAGGCAAGGTTATGCAAACCGGAAAACTTGGCGATGTAATGAAAGAATCAATTGATACGGCATATTCTGTGGTTAGGGCTCGTTCGAAAGATTTAGGAATAGAAGCCGATATTTTTGAAAAAACCGATGTTCATATTCATGTTCCTGAAGGGGCTACACCTAAAGACGGACCGTCGGCAGGTATAGCAATGTTTACCACGTTGGTTTCGGTGTTTACAAAAACTCCCGTTAAAAAAGATGTGGCAATGACCGGTGAAATTACGTTACAAGGTAGAGTTCTTCCTATTGGCGGGTTAAAAGAAAAACTTTTATCGGCATTAAGAGGAGGAATAAAAACCGTTATCATTCCTAAAGATAATGAAAAAGATTTAGCGGAAATTCCTAATAATGTAAAAGAAGGTTTAAATATAATACCGGTCAGTGAAGTTAAAGAAGTATTAAAAATAGCCTTAAAAACAAAATAAACAAAAAGCCCCGATACGTCGGGGTTTTTTAATGTTTAATGTTAATAATGTGAAATATCCTGTTGAAAATAATGCGAAAAGGGGTTCTGCGCGGTTAAATGAATATATAAAAGGTGAAAAAATATATCTAAAAAAACTGACATAATATTTGAATTTGCCGATTTGGGGGAATGATAGGAATCTTTAAGAACGGTAACGAAAAAAATAAGGCATGTGAACTAGGTTATTGGTTGAAAAAACAAGCACAAGGAAACGGCTATATGCAAGAAGCCATAAAATTAATTGAAAATGAATTGTTTTCTAAAGGAATAGTCAGAATAGCCATAAAAGTTGATGTCGAAAATAAAAAATCAAATGAGGTTGCCAAAAGAGCAGGATACACATTTGAAGGAACACTGGTGAAAAGCCGATACAGTATGTGTTTTCAACAATTACGCGATATAAATTTATATGCAAAAATTCAAAAATAAAGAAAACTCGGGAACCGAAGTTACCGAGTTTACTATCGAAATAAATTTCTTATTAGCGAACAAAACATTCAAAACCAATATGCTATATTAAAAAACTTATTCAATGTAGTATTGTATATTAGAAAAAACTAAAAAAGTCAATTGTTTTTTAGTTTTTTTGGTGTATTATTTTAAAATAATTTGTAGGAAAGGACTTTTTATGAAATATCGTTTGGGTTTAGATATGGGAGCAACTTCTATCGGTTGGTCGGTATATGATATTGAAAAAAATATAATTGAAAATTTTGGTGTTCGTATTTTTGATGATGGCAGAGAAGATAAAAGCAAAGCCTCTTTATGCGTAAAAAGGCGTAATGCCAGAGGTGCCAGACGATTAAATAAAAGAAAGCATGTGCAAATTCGTTATTTATTATCGCAGTTAACAGAATTTGGTTTATTTCCTGATGATGAGAAAAAAAGACAGGAATTAAAATTATTAAACCCCTATGAATTGAGAGCAAAAGCCCTTAATGAAAAACTTTCACTATATGAAATAGGTAGAATTATATTTCAGTTGGCTAAACGTAAAGGATTCAAATCTAACCGTAAAGATGATAAAGAAGAAGGTGGAAAACTTAAAAAAGGATACCAAGATTTAGTTGTAGCAATGCAAGAAAAAAATGCCAAAACCTATGGCGAATATCTTTATAAAATACATATTGAAAACCCTAAAAATGATTTAAGACTAAAAAATACTTTTGATGAAACCGGAAAATTTAAGGGGGGATTATTTCCGTTTAGAGAAATTTATCAAGATGAATTTAAGCAAATTTGGGAAAAACAAAAGGAATATTATCCGGAAGTGTTGACAGAAGAACGCAAACAGGTCTTAAAAGATATTTTATATTTCCAAAGACCATTAAAAGAGCAAGAAGAAGGTTTTTGCACGTTTGAAACAGGCGAACGGCGCGTTCCAAAGGCTCATCCGTTGTTTCAAGAATTTAGAATTTGGCAGTTTTTATTAGATTTAAAATTCTGTGAAGAAAACTCTTCAGAATATAAAAGCCTTGAGTATGATACTTTGCAAAAACTTGTTAATATTTTAAAAAATCCAATCAATCAGAAAGTGACTAAACAAGGAACTATCGCATACTCAAATATAAAAAAAGAATTGGGCTTGGATAGAAATGGTTTGTTTAATTTTGAAAAAATGAATAAATCCACTGAATTTGAAAAAGGAATGCTTGTTGATAAAACTCAATATGCTGTTAGCCAATCGGTATATTTTAAATCATATTGGGATAATTTTTCTGAAAAACAAAAATACGAAGTTATAAATATCTTAACAAGACCTCAAAATTATATTGATTTTCCGTACAGACTATCATCAGAAAATGAAGATAAACTTATTATAAAATATTTATGTGAAAATTTTGCTATCTCAGATGACGCTGCTAAAGAACTCCTATTTGATATTGCTTTAGAAGATGATTATGCCTCTTTATCAGAAAAGGCGATTTGTAAAATTTTACCATTTATGAAAAATGGCATGGCTTATGTTGATGCCTGTAAAGAAGGCGGATATCATCATTCTAAAAAAGACTATACTAAAACAGATAAACTTCCATATTATGGTAAAATATTGGAACAACATTGTTTAGGTAAAAAAGCAATTTACAGAAACGACGAAGAACAGTATGGAAAAATAAGTAACGCAACTGTTCATGTAGCTTTAAATCAAATACGCCATTTAGTTAACGAATTGATAGATTTGTACGGCAAACCTTTTGATATATCAATCGAATATGCCAGAGATTTAAATGCGTCTGCACAAGAACGCTTAAAAATGATGGATACCAGAGATAAAAACGAAGTTGAAAACCAACGCATAATAAAAGAAATGAATGAAAAAATCGGCGAAAGACAGTGGAATAAAAGGGATATTCAAAAATACAAAATTTGGAAACAAATGGGAATACCTAAAGGCGCTACAGCAATGGATAGAGAATGTCCTTTTACCGGTAAAAAAATATCTGTATCAGATTTAATAAATGGTCAAATGTTTCAAATTGAGCATATTATACCATTTTCTCGTAGTCTTGACGATAGTTTGGATAACAAAGTAATTGCTTGTGTAACTGCCAACAGATATAAGGCAAACAGAACTCCTTATGAGGCATTTCACGATAGCAAAGATGGATATAATTGGGCAGAAATTCAAAAAAGAGCCAAAAAATTAAGTTATGAACAACAGTGGCGTTTTTCAAAAGATGCAATGGAAAAATTTGAAGAAAAACAAGGGCCGATTGCTCGTTCACTGAATGATACACGCTATATGACAAGAATTTTGCAAGAATATTTGTTGCCGATAGTAAGAGAAGACGGTATGAAAACTGTTCAATCTGTTGTTGGTAAATTGACATCTATGGTTAGAAAATCATGGGGATTAAATATTTATAAAAATACCGATGATAAAGAAGAATATCGTGCTTTCCATAATCACCATGCTCTTGATGCGTTGATTGTTTCTGTAATTGACAGAGGTAATATTGAAAAAACATCAAGAGATTTAAAAAATGTTGCTTTGTCTGTTAAAGACGAATTTAAAGACGAATTTTATAAATTTAGAGATGATAGTATTTCTAAAGAAGAGAAAAAAGAACTGCATAAGCGTATAAAAGATTTTACTTTAGAAAAAGAAGAAGGAATTATTGCGCAACATATTCCTTTACCTGAAACCATTAAAATAAATGATATTTTAGATAGAGTAGAAAAAATAAATATATCGCATAAACCGAAATTAAAAGATATAAAAGATAAAAATTCTACAATTGGAAAATTACACGAAGACACGGCTTATAGTTTGAAAAAATTTAAGGATGATACATCTTTAACAGCCATTTTTGAGTGCAATGGAGATGTAAAAGAAATCGATATTACCGATTATATTCCAATGTTTTATGATAAAGAAGATAAAAAAGCATATTACGATGCATATAAAAATTGGTTTGTTTTAAGCGGAAAAGCCAAAACGTTGATTGCAAACGATAAGCAAGAAAAACAAATAAAGGCAAATTTAAGTAATGAAGAACAACAGGCTATTCAAAATTTACGAAATACTGCTTTAAGAGCATTTAAGTGGTTTGTAGGTGGCGGTAACTTCTGTGCTGAAATTTATCAAATTCATCCTGAAAATAAAATATGCGGTTTGCCTAGCAACGATAGAGGTGATTGGAAAGGAGAAATTGTATCAAACTATAATGCGACAGTCAGAGAGTTAAGAGGCGAAAATATTTCGTATTGGAAATATAAATATCCGAATGCAAAACGCATTATGAATTTGAAACGAAATGATATGGTTATGGCAACTTTTAGCCGAGAACAGGCATTTGATGAAAAGTTTCCTAAAGGTATTCAAGAATATGTCAGAAAAATGTTTGAACCAATCAGTACCAAAGAAACAGTTGATGTGTTGTTTAGAGTGAAGAAAATGGGAAGTAATGGAATTTGTTTTACACCCCATAATGTTGCTAAAGAGGTATCTGATACAAAATCATGGATAGCATCTTATGGAGCAATGCAACGATATAAGGTTAAAAAAGTACATGTATCACCAAGTGGGATAATAAGATATGCCAAATAACATAATTGAAATTGCTACCAACAACAAAAAATTAAGCGTTTATCGTGGTTTTCTGCGGGTTGAAGAAGGGAGTGTCCAAAAGGACATTCCCTTTAATTCTATTAGTGCCATAATTATTACGGCATATAACGTGGTTTATACCAATAATTTATTACAAAGATTATGCGAAGAAAATATTCCGCTTGTTATTTTGGGAAAAAACTATTCGCCAAGCGGGATGTTATTGTCATACATCGGTCAATGCCGGCAAACAGAAATTCAATATTTACAAATTGAAAATAAAAAACCATTAGAAAAAAGAATATGGCAATTACTTGTAAAAGAAAAAATTAAAAACCAATCAAAAGTGTTAGATTTATACAAAAAAGAAAATAAATTAAAACATATATACCAAACAGTATTATCGGGAGATACCACAAACAGAGAAGCATACGCCGCCAGACTTTATTTTAAATCATTGTTTGGAGATGATTTTTTACGAGATAAAAATTTAAGCGGTATAAATTCGTTTTTAAATTACGGGTATGCAATTTTGCGTTCTGCTCTTGCTCGTTATGTTGTTGCATCAGGGTTAAATCCGGCATATGGTGTCGGACATCATAACAATTTAAATCCGTTTTGTTTGGTTGATGATTTAATTGAGCCGTTTCGATCTGTAATAGATTGCCACGTATTTAAGATTTTTGAGCAAAATCCGGAATTAAAAGAGTTATCAACCGAACATAAATCAAGTTTATCCGGATTGCTAATTAAAGAATTTTACAATGGAGAGGGATTTTCGCCTTTTTATATGATATTGCAGCAAATAGTGTGGGACTTGGTAAATTGTTACAAGTCAAAAGAAATAAAGTTTAATTTTAACAATTATTTGATTGAGGAAACACTATTTTGAAAAAACAAGCAAAAACTAAAAAATATTTAAATGGGAGAAAGTTAATGTGGATGATGGTTATGTTTGATTTACCTACAGAAACATCGGCACAAAGAAAATCTGCCGCAAAATTTAGAAAATTTTTGCTTGATACAGGTTTTGAAATGGTGCAATTTTCAGTTTATGTACAATTTACAGGCACTTATGAAAGTTCGCAGAAATTTATCAGAGCCATTAAAAAGAATAATCCTTC
>JAZRHJ010000197.1:0-2577 GCA_045644695.1 Alphaproteobacteria bacterium
TTGCAATTGCTTCCGACCACGGCGGTTTTGAAATGAAACGAAGCCTTATTCAATATCTTGTTGATAAAGGCTATAAAATTACCGATCTGGGTACCGATTCTACCGATTCGGTTGATTATCCAGATTATGCCGATATTATGGCAGAACACATTTTGGCACAAAAATCAGATTTTGGTATTTTAATATGCGGAACTGGAGTCGGCATTTCAATTGCCGCTAATCGACACAAAGGCATTAGAGCAGCTCTTGTTTATAATGAATTTGTCGCTAAAATGATAAAACAACACAACAATGCTAATGTATTGGTTTTTGGCGGACGCACCATGAATATTGAAGACATAAAAAAATATTGCGATATATTTATTAACACTTCTTTTGAAGGCGGACGCCACCAAAACAGATTAAACAAGCTAGATAAATAAAGGATTCTTAATATGATTTTTAATCCACATCTTGAAAATTCGGATGTAGAAATTTATGATACCATTCATGGCGAAGCAAATCGTCAGCATAACCAAATTGAACTTATAGCTTCCGAAAATTATGTTTCTAAAGCGGTTTTAGAAGCACAAGGCTCCATTTTAACCAACAAATATGCGGAAGGTTATCCCGGCAAACGCTATTACCATGGTTGTGAATTTGTTGATAAAGTAGAAAATTTAGCCATTGAAAGAGCAAAAGAACTCTTTAATGCAAAATTTGTAAATGTACAGCCCCATTCCGGCTCTCAAGCAAATACTGCCGTATATGCGGCACTGTTAAATCCGTCTGATACCATTCTAGGTATGAGTTTAGATGCCGGTGGGCACTTAACACACGGTTCAAAAGTTTCAATATCTGGAAAATGGTTTAATTCTGTTCAATATGGCGTAAGAGAAGAAACCGGACTTATCGATTATGATGAAGTAGAATGCTTGGCTCTTGACACAAAACCCAAATTAATCATAGCCGGAGGTTCTGCTTACCCAAGGCAAATAAACTTTTCACGTTTTCGAGAAATTGCCGACAGAGTTAGCGCATATTTAATGGTAGATATGGCTCATTTTGCAGGTTTAGTCGCCGGTAATGTGCATCAAAACCCATTAGAGTTTGCCGATGTGGTAACAACCCCTACACACAAACCTTTAAGAGGTCGCAGAGGTGGAATGATTCTTACAAATAACGAAGATATAGCAAAAAAAATTAATTCAGCAATTTTCCCCGGCACTCAAGGCGGACCGTTAATGCACATAATTGCGGCAAAAGCAGTATGTTTTAAAGAAGATTTAACCCCACAATTTAAAGACTATGCCGCACAAGTTATACGCAACGCAAAAGCCTTGGGAGATACCCTAAAATCAAGAGGACTAAATTTAGTTTCGGGCGGAACGGACACTCACCTTTTGCTGGTAGATTTACGCCCCAAAGGTTTAACCGGAAATGTTGCCGCCGAAGTTTTGGAAAAAGCACATATTACATGCAATAAAAACTCCATTCCTTATGATCCCATGCCTCCGAAAATTACTTCAGGAATAAGACTGGGAACTCCTGCCGGTACAACAAGAGGCTTTAAGGAAAGAGAATTTATTTATATCGGAAACACAATATGTGATATTTTAGATTCTGTTTCGACAAACAGTTCTGAAAAAATTATAGAACAATCAGCGCAAAAAATGATAAATTTATGTAATCTGTTTCCGATTTATTAAAAAAGAACAAGCCCCTGAAAAAACAGGGGCTTATTCTTAAATAAGTTTCAACTTGTCCAAAATGCAATTTACTCTGAAATCGTTCAAATCGACAAGTATCTCAAATCCTTTAGATTGCGCCAACACTTTTTTGACAGCCGCAACGGAATATCCCTTTTGGTATAAATAAATTCCTACAATTGCCGTCGACAACACATTATCGGCAATTAAATAATCGACTCTAAATATGTTAGCGACATCATTTACACCATACAGATGATAGCAACAATCAATAAAATACAACAACTCTTCTTTGCTGACACTCTTTTGCAACTTCAGCACATACCGTTTGTTCACACACTCAAGCATTTTATATGCCCAAGCATAATCATTGGTTTTAACATAACGCGCAAACTTTTCGATAAGTGCGCCGCTTCTGTACAAAACGTTTGAAGCGTAAAACAAAAAGTTATCCCACAACACTTGACGGTTTAATACCAAATCAGGAACTTTGCATTTGCCATATATTTTTTGCATAAACCTGTAGATATCTTTGCTATCATCAAATTCCCATTCTCCCATTTGATATGGCTCCGGCTTAACTGCCACATTAAATTTGACACTTAACAGTTTATCAACAAAATCCGGATTTTTTTCGGCTATTAAACGAAAAAAATCAATAGAAACAGGTTCTCCTAGAGCAAATAACTCAAGCGCCGCTTCGGGATACTTTTCTGCAAAATGTGCTAAACGCTCATCTCTACAATAAAAAAAATTGTTATTCATAGGTAAAATAATTTTAAAATTGTACACTTGAATAATTAAAAACTAGTGACATAGTAAAATAAAATTACCACAAATGCAATCAAATTATGTAATTCAAAGTTTATTACCTTTTTTAACTTCTTCA
>JAZRHJ010000198.1:0-2387 GCA_045644695.1 Alphaproteobacteria bacterium
AAGCCGAAACCGTCTGCGCCACCATGACTTTTTACCGATAAACCATTAAGACCTACAAACATTGCTCCATTGTACAGCTTAGGATTCATTGTTTTGCTTATTTTTTTAATTGCGAAATATAAAAACGGTAAACCAAACCACGAAAGAACAGAACCTTTGATTGCATCTTTAATCATACTGCGCATCAATTTTGCTGTTCCTTCAATAGATTTTAGTGCAACATTACCTGTAAAGCCATCTGCTACAATAACATCTGCTTTACCAAAAGCAATTTCGTGAGGTTCAATAAAGCCTATAAAATTCATATCTAATGTCGTATTTTTGAGCATTTGCGCAGCATGGCGAATTTCTTCCTTGCCTTTCATTTCTTCTGCGCCGATCTTCAAAAGAGCGACCTTTGGATTTTCGATATTTAAGGCATTTTTTGCCAATATATTGCCCATAACTGCAAATTCTGCCAAATTAACTGCATTACATTCGGTATTTGCGCCCAAATCAAGCATTACATATTTGCCGTATCTGTGTGGCATTATGCTGACAATTGCCGGACGATGTATCTTTTGAATTGTTTTTAACAGCATTTTAGAAATCGCCATCAAAGCACCAGTATTTCCTGCAGAAACAACGGCTTGTGCTTCTTTGCGACGTACAGCGTCAATTGCTTGGTACATGCTAGTATTTTTGTTGCGGATAACTTGCGAAGGTTTATCTTCATTATGCACCATTTCAATGCAATTAATTATAGTGCAAGCATTATGAAGAAAGGGAAACTTTTTCATTTCTTCATTAATTTTTACTTCGTCACCATATACCAAAAAACTAATATCCGGATTTTTCTTTGCGGATATTGCTAAACCTTCAATTACAATGCGAGGGGATTTATCTCCCCCCATTGCATCTACAGATATGACCAGATTATTATCAGACAAAACCTGCTCCATATTTAATTTAGTTCAAAATACTATTTGTCAGCCTTTTGAGCGACAACTTCTTTACCATCATACTGACCGCACTTTGTGCAAACATTATGAGGTCTTTTTAATTCGCCACAATTTGGACATTCTTGATAAGCATTAGGAGTTAATGCATCGTGTGAACGGCGCATATTGCGACGTGATTGTGATGTTTTCTTCTTTGGTGTAGCCATTTTTCTTCTCTTTTACTAAAAGTTTATTATTACAACAAATTATTCAAGGCATATTCTTACTTTACTTTTTATTTAAATGCAAGTAAAATTTACCTAAAATGCTATTCATGCTTTTATAGAAAAAAAATTAAATATGCAAGCACTTTTTACATATTATTTATTTTTTTAATTTCTCAAGCACCGCAAACGGATTAGATTGCTTGGTTGTTTCTTCGTCAAACTCACTTGCAAACTCAAACTTTTCGCCATCTTTACGAGGATAATCATCAAGCTGAAGTGCTAACTGCTCAATTGCGATATCGGCCAAATTTATTTTCCCGTTATCAATTACATCTGGCACATCATCATAAATTGAAGGCTCTAATTCTTTAATTTCTTTATAGGTTGCTTTTGTATCAAAGCAATATGTAAATTCAACACTATATTCTTTTTCAAAATTTTCAAGAGAAACAACACTTTTAAGCTCTATTAAAGCGTTAACACTGCCCCACAAATCGAGTTTATGTTGTTTTAAATTAAGCTTTAAGAAAATATCTGCTTCAAAATTTTTTATATCTTCCACTTGTAAAATGTTGCTTAAGGTCTTAAGTTGTTCTTGATTAGCCTTAAGTTTATGATGTTGTTCTTGCTGATTTAAATCATCAATATTCAACGGATACGAAAAATCTTTTTGCATTATTTTTTTCCTTATGTTATAAAACCTCTAAACTTAATTTAATTATATGGAGTTTATATGTCAATACGCAATTTATTTTTGTTAGGATTGATTGTTTTTTTTAGCACATCCTGCTCAACAAACACCTTTTTAGTACATAACGGCAACATGCCCTCACCCGATAAAGTTGCACAAATAAGTGTCGGACAAACACGTGGCGAAGTAGCAAATATTTTAGGCTCCCCCTCATCTGTTTCTTCTTTTGACGCAAATACATGGATTTATATGTCATCAACATTTAAAAAAGTTGCGTTTTTTAAACCGAAAGAATTAGATCGCAAAGTATTAAGTATCAATTTTGACGATAAAGGGAAAGTTATTAAAATTTCTAACTATGATAAAGATGACGGCAAACAAATTAAAATAAGCGAGCAAGAAACTCCGACATCAGGACATAACATTGGCTTTTTCAAAAAATATTTCGGTGGTGTTGGCACGTATATGCCAATATCAGCAAAAGACTCCGGAGATTCATTGTAATCTCCCAAGTCGGATCGTAGCCATGTCGTTCTGTGAGCCAAGGAG
>JAZRHJ010000199.1:0-4215 GCA_045644695.1 Alphaproteobacteria bacterium
AAGTTCAAAATCAAAGTTTTTTTTATTGAAAGTACATTTTTTTTTGATTATTATACTCTTACCTATCTATTATTATAATAAAATAATTTTTTTTAACTATGACAAAAGAAGAAAAACACGCAAAAGCGAACGAGTTTCGCAATCGTATTACGATGCCTGCTCAAAGAAAGAGCACTATTCAAGAATTATTAAAGAAGGAAACATATTCGGAAACCGATAAGATATGTCTGCCGATATTGTTTCAAAAAACATCTTATATTGAGGGATGTGAGAGAGAGTACCGTCTTTTAATTATAAAATTGAAAGGCCGTGCGGATTTAAGCTTAGAAAGCAAACTTAATCATTTTGCAACAAAGTTGTAGTTTGATTGATATAGAACCTTAATTGACAGTTAAGGTTCTATATTTTTATGTTGCATAAAAGAAAATAAACTTGAAATTGTGTATTGTTTTGCTACAATGCAGTAGCATTATTAACTATATATTCAAGGAGATACAGATGAATCGAGTTATTACACTTATGCCTGTGCGTTTGGCTGCTACAAGACTGCCAAATAAACCGCTTATCGATATAAATGGTAAAACAATGGTTCAACGGGTATATGAAAATGTTAAAAAGGCTATGGCTGGAAAAACAGATATCGCTATTGCCGCAGGTGACCAGGCAATAGTTGATGAATGTAATAAATTTGGAGCAAACGCTATTTTAACAGATCCTAATTTACCTAGCGGAACAGACAGAATTGCCGCAGCGCTTGATGTTCTGGATCCTACAGGTGAAAAATATGATATAGTGGTCGATTTTCAGGGCGATAATCTTAATGTTGATCCGGCTGTATGTTTATCATTGGTTGAAATGGTGCAAAGAACAAATTGCGATATTGCAACTTGCGGTATGGTTATAAAAAATGAGGAAGATAAGAATAATCCGAGTATTGTAAAAATAGTTATGGGTTTGGAAAAGGGACAAACAGAAGCACCTTGTTTATATTTTACTCGAGCAACGGCTCCTTACACTCGTAATCCGGAAAAATGTGAAAACCAAGATTTGTATCACCATATAGGTATCTATGTTTTTAAGGCTCAATCATTGAAAAAGATGGTTTCATTGCCGACAAGTGTTTTAGAAAGACGTGAGGCTTTGGAACAATTAAGGGCCTTAGAGAATGGTATGAGTGTAAGAGCAAAACTGGTCGATGATATTAAACTTATTAAAGAAGCACCCGCAGATATTAATACACCAGAAGACCTACAAAATTCGTTAGAATGGATTAAATAATAACAAACAAAATTATAGGAAAAATTATGAATAAATTTTATTTATATGCTTTTACGGCAATATTGTCTTTTTCATCATCATTTGCCGTTGCACAAAATGCGGAAGGGATAGATTCTTTTAAGCAAGACAAGAATTCATGGCGTAGAAAAGAAGAAGCAAAAGAAGAAATAAGCAGTGAGCCGATACAAAAAATTAAAGATGGTATATCTAAATATGCACTTCGTAATATATTGGAGGCGGAGAGAGTTTTTTGCTACAATGTTGATAAGGCTGAAAAAAATTATACCGGATATACAATTAACGGCATGGCATTAACCGGTTTTTGCGGTATTATACCTCAAAATGATAAAGATTTGTTTGTAAGAGAGTTTTTTTATAAAGAAAATAATACATCAAATATAGTAGCAAATTGTATTATATCACCCAAAATTATGTTGCGTTTTGTTAAAGGAATTGACAATACAGATGTGTTGTTATCATCACCTTGTCAATCTTTCACGGTATTTTATGGTGGTAAATTAAAATCGTTTAATGCTGAGCCTGCGGCTCAAATTATAGATGCTTTTGCAAACATATATGCTAAAAGTAAGATAGATTTTATTTCTCCGGCATTGCTCGATCAACTAATGCCAATAGGTGTTGCTAAGACTCCGGAACATAGAACTTTAATAAATGAAAAGAAGGGAAATGCTCCTGTTCGTAATTGGGGAAGTGCTAATCAGGAAGCACCGGCAACAGAAAAAAAAGCACAAAATAAAGGCTGGAACAGATTAAAGAAATAATTTTTAATTTGAACTTACAAATAAACCCCGCAATTGTTACGGGGTTTATTTGTAAAAAAACACATTGCAATAAGTAATGTGTTTTTTATATGACTAGTTTTCTAACAACTTATGGTGAACAATGTTGCCAACTTTGATTTTGTGTTTACTAACATCGCCGGCATTAATTTCAATAACTGCCGCCATTGGCTCACTAACTTCAGGTTTAATCAATTTTGTAGATAATGGTTCGGCATTTTCATAAATCCATAAGATTTTACCGTTTTTGTTAACAAACAAAATATCAAGAGGAACATATGTATCTTTCATCCACATGGCAATTTCTTGTGTTCTGCCTGTATAAAAAATCATTCCGGAATCTGCTCTCAATTCTTTTCTGTCCATTAAACCTTTTGCCATTGCTTCTTGTGTAAGTGCAGATTCTACATAGTAAGTAGCGGATCCGTCTGATGTTTCGATAACCATTTTAGATAAATTATCATTTTGGTTACATCCGAATAATATTACGGTTATAGCAAAAATTTTTAATATATTACGCATTGTTTTTTCCTCCTAATATGTCCTATCAATTAACAGTAGTATATTTCAATATATATTTCAATATAAAATATAAAGTTAATGAATATTCTTTTATACTTGTAATGATAATTATTATATAGTAAATTTTACTAAATAGTAAAAATTTGATTTTTTTTTGAAAATATGAGTGAAAAAAATAAAAAAATATCGGTAAACGGATATAAATGGAACATATTAGATGCTGATGACCATATTGCACAGGCAATTATGCAATCTGCAGGTGTTTCTTATATTGTTGCTAAAATTTTAGCAACAAGAGGTATTAATTCGACAAATGTCGATATTTTTCTAAACCCAAAATTACAAACATTGTTGCCTAATCCGTCATGCTTAAAAGATATGGATAAAGCAGCACAAAGATTAGCGCAGGCAATTATTAATAAAGAAAAAATAGGCATAATAGGTGATTATGATGTTGATGGTGCAACATCAAGTGCCATATTGCGCAAATTTTTAGAATTTTTCGAATTAGATGTTAGTGTTCACATTCCCAATCGTGATGAAGGGTATGGTCCAAGTACGCATGCTTTTGAAAAATTTAAGTCATATGGGATAAAAACAGTTGTGACAACCGATTGCGGTACATCGGCATTTGATGTCTTAAATTTGGCAGCATCGGAAGGTTTTGATATAATTGTTTTAGACCATCATGAAGCAGAAATTTGTTTACCTAAAGTGCATGCGGTTGTAAACCCTAAACGATTAGACGAAGTCAATGATTATCCCTATTTAAAATATATGGCAGCGGTAGGAGTAGTGTGTGTTGCATTAGTGGCAATAAACCGAGAACTAAAAAATTTGGGATATTACAATATTCATAAAACACCTGATTTATTGTCATTGCTTGACTTGGTCGCATTGGGAACAGTTTGTGATGTAGTGCCTTTAATAGGTCTAAACCGAGCATATGTTAAACAGGGTCTTAAAATTATGTCATTAAGGCAAAATCTTGGTATTAAAGCACTATGTGATATTGCAAAAATTGATAGAGCACCAACGGCGTATCATTTAGGTTATGTATTAGGACCACGTATTAATGCTGGAGGCAGAGTGGGGGATCCATCAATCGGAAATAAACTTTTATGTTGCGTAAATGATACTCAAGCCAAGCAAATGGCTCAAGAATTAAATCAGTTTAATGATGACCGTAAAAAAATTGAAGAAGAAGTGTTATCTCAAGCAATTGCTCAAGTAGAATGTCACAATTGTGAATATCCGCTGATTTTTGTTGCCGGTAAAAATTGGCATCAAGGTGTTATAGGAATTGTCGCCGGGAAATTGAAAGAACGCTATAATTTACCTTCTTTTGTAATGTCTGTCGAAGAAGATGAAGTAAAAGGTTCTGCTCGTTCTATCAATGGGGTAGATTTAGGCGCTTTGGTTATTTCGGCCAAAGAACAGGGCTTGCTGACAAAAGGCGGAGGTCATACCATGGCGGCCGGATTTTCATTAAATGAAGATAAAATTGATGATTTTAAAAAATTTGTCGGTAATTATATTCAAAACAAATTAAACGGCGAAAATATCGTTCCTGTATTAACAATTGATGCTGTGGTAAGTTTGAGTGGTATTAATG
>JAZRHJ010000200.1:0-2651 GCA_045644695.1 Alphaproteobacteria bacterium
CCTGTTTTTGATGTTAGGTGCTATGAGTGCCATCGGTACCACTTTAACACTTCCTGGTATAGCAGGTATTATCTTAACCATTGGTATGGCAGTAGATGCTAATGTGCTTATTTTTGAACGTATGCGGGAAGAAGTTAAAAAAGGACGTTCTACAAGAGATGCCGCAGATGCCGGATTTACTGAAGCATGGGCAACAATTATTGACTCTAACTTAACAACGCTTGTTGCCGCTCTTGTTTTGTTCTGGTTTGGTACAGGTCCTGTCAGAGGTTTTGCTGTAACGCTTGCCATCGGTATTGCAACATCAATGTTTACTTCTGTGACAGTGGTTAGAGTTATGGTTGCAACTTGGATATCTCGCTGCAAACCTACAAAATTACCAATTTAATTTATGAAAAAGGAAATAAAAAATGAAAATATTTAGTTGGGTAACCAAAGATACGAATATTGACTTTATGAAACCGCGAAAAATTACTTATGCGTTTTCAATACTTTTAGCGCTTCTTTCATGCTATTGGATTTTTATTGGCGGTTTTAATTACGGTATCGATTTTTCAGGTGGTATTTTAATGGAAATTAAAAGCCAAAAATCTATTGATGCCGAGCAAATTCGTAAAGATTTATCTTCTTTAGCACTTGATGAACTCACATTGCAAACTTTAGGTGAAAATAAAGATGAGATGATTATCAGAACACAAGTAGATAATGCCAATGAAGAAAATCAAAGAATTGCAGTTGCTAAAATTAAAGAAATTTTGGGTAATGGGTATGAATATCGTAAAGTTGAATCTGTTGGTCCGCAAGTTGGTGACGAGTTAAAACGTGACGGTATAATTGCTTCATTAATTGCAATTTTAGCAATTTGCTTATACATTTGGTTTAGATTTGAATGGCAGTTTGCTTTAGGAGCATTGTTAGGCTTGTTTCATGATGTATTTATTACGGTCGGTTTGTTGGCAGTGTTTAAATTTGATATCAGTTTGACAACTGTTGCCGCTATTTTAACATTGGCCGGATATTCTGTTAATGATACGGTTGTAACATACGATAGAATTAGAGAAAATTTACACAAATACAAGAAAATGTCACAGTATGATTTAATTAATAAAAGTTTAAATGACATTTTATCAAGAACAATTTTAACCGGTTTAACCACTATGTTTGCATCATTGTCACTGTTTATATTTGGTGGTGAAGCACTAAAAAGCTTTTCATTTACAATTTTATGGGGTGTTATAATCGGTACATATTCTTCTATTTACATTTCTGCGGTTTTCTTAAATATTTTTGATTTAAGAAAAACTCAAGAGGCTCAAACTAAGGATTTAAACCCTTTTGGTAATGTGTAAATAACTAATATAATCAAAACCTCCGATTTATAAATATATTTTAAGTCGGAGGTTTCTTCTTTTTACATGGAGATAATTAAATGTTATATGCATTTTTTTTAATTTCAGTCGGATTAATTTTTCTTGTAATTGGGGCTGAATATACCGTAAAAGGCTCAGTCGCAATTGCAAATAAATTAAAGATTCCGATGATAATTGTTGGGCTTACTGTTGTTGCGCTCGGAACATCTTTGCCAGAATTTGTGGTAAGTATTAAGTCTGCATTACAAGGTTATGCCGGAATTTCAATAGGAAATGTTATTGGATCAAATATAACAAATGTTCTTTTAATATTAGGCAGTGCCGCAATTTTATATCCTATAAAGTGCAGAAGGCGCATTTTTTTGCGTAACTATAAGTTTTTATTTTTAGTTAATGTTGTTTTTGTTATGTTTGCCATAAGCGGAAAATTTGTTTTATGGCATGGAATAGTTTTAATTGCTTTATTATTTGCTTTTATTTGCTATAATTACAAAAATTCTTCAAAAGTTGCGGTAAATGAAGATAGTTTGAGCCCGATTGCGCACAAAAATTGGATTTTTGTTATTGCAATAACAGTTGTCGGCTTGGTTGCCATTATGTATGGAGCAGATTTTTTGGTAAAGGGGGCAACGGATATTGCTAAAATGTTTGGTATTTCAGATGAATTAATAGGCTTAACAATTGTAGCGGTTGGAACATCTTTGCCTGAACTGGCAACAACACTTGTTGCTGCGTTGAAACGCCAAAGTGATGTGGCACTGGGAAACATAATAGGGTCTAATATATGGAATATTGTATTTATCATGGGTTTTACTTCGGTAATAACCGATGTAGAGGTATCTAAGCAATTTATATATTATGATATTTGGATTATGTTTTTATCTACACTTTTATTATATCCTGTAATGATGACAAAAGCTAAAATGAACAGAGTTGAAGGAACAGTCTTTGTCAGTATTTATATTTTTTATCTACTGTCACAAATTATGATACTGAAAGGATATTGGGTATTAGGATAAATTTGATCGAAAAATAAAAATAACGCTTATTACAATGTTTGTAATAAGCGTTTTTCTTTTAAACGATTTTTTCTTGCAATAATGTAATAAAATCTGTAATATATAAGTATCGCCGATTGGCGGAGGTGTCCAAAAAACATCATAAACCCAAAGATGCTCCTTTTTTATGGGGAGTAAACGATATAAGGCATTTTATGCTCGAATAAGTTTGGCTGACTTTGGGCAGTTTTTTGGCTCCCCGCTTTGTTTTTTACAAAGCGGT
>JAZRHJ010000201.1:0-4732 GCA_045644695.1 Alphaproteobacteria bacterium
TGCACCCCAACTGTCGGAAATAAACCGAAATTAATATTCATCGGTTGATAATTTTTAATATCGGTATCATCTCTTAAATGTTTAAGCATAGCACCAACGGCTGTTGTATCAGGCGGTAATATAGGTTCTTTATTTTGTACAATGCAAGACGCAAAATATCCGGCCATCATACCGATTGAAGCACTTTCCACATATCCCTCACAACCTGTAATTTGACCAGCAAACATTATATTGGGTTGTTTTTTCAATCGCAAAAATTGATCTAATAAAATCGGACTTTTGATAAATGTATTTTTATGTATTCCGCCAAGACGAGCAAATTCGGCTTTTTCAAGACCTGGAATTTTGCGAAAAATTCGTTCTTGCTCACCATATTTTAATTTGGTTTGAAACCCGACCATATTACGCAACGTATCTTCTTTATTATCTTGTCGAAGTTGCACAACCGCAAAAGGTTTTTCACTGCTATTGGGATTTGTAAGTCCCACAGGCTTCAAAGGCCCGAAAACAAGCGTATCTACCCCACGTTCGGCCATAACTTCTATCGGTAAACAACCATCAAAATAATTTGGCTCTTCAAAATCATGAAATTCGGCTTTTTGCGCGCTCAATAACGCTTCAACAAAATCATAATATTGCTTTTTATCCATCGGACAATTAATGTAGTCTTTGCTATCACCTTTATCATAGCGCGATTGATACCACGCTTTAGAAAAATCGATACTATCTTTATAAACAACCGGAGCAATCGCATCATAAAAAGACAATGTTTGATTATCTATTTTTTTTAATAAATCATAAGCCAAATTTTCAGACGTTAAAGGTCCTGTAGCAATTATGCACAATTCGTCATTCTCAGTCGGCAAATGAGTAATTTCTTCATTAATAATTTCAATATTCGGATGACTATAAATTTTTTCGGTTACTTTTAAGGCAAAACCCTCTCTATCAACTGCCAAAGCACCGCCTGCCGGAACTTTAGTAGCATCGGCAGATTCCATTATAAGTGAGCCGAACTTTCTCATTTCTTCATGCAATAAGCCCACTGCATTATGCTCAAAATCATCAGAACGCAAAGAATTTGAGCATACAAGTTCTGCAAAATTACTACTTTTATGAGCCGGAGATTTCTTATTTGGCTTCATATCATAAAGTTTAACTTTAACATTACGTTTTGCCAATTGCCAAGCAGCCTCACTACCGGCAAGCCCGGCTCCGATAACAGATACAACCATATTTTTCATTTTTTTCTCAAATACAAACATATAAAACTTTGTTCATATTAACTTTTTTTCACAAATTGTAAACACAATTCAAACGGTTTTCATTAAACTTTTTTTAAATGTATCTATGTTATGGTCAATATTAATGTTTTTTATGAGGTACTTTATGAAAAAAATGTTTTTAAGCATCGCCTTAATTTTATTTGCTTTTTGTGCCAATGCACAAGAAGTTCCGCTTTTGATGGACAGCAATGAAATTATAAATAAAAATAACATTGATGATACCTTAAATATTGAGGAAGAAGCAACTGATGCTTTTGGCGAAAATATAAAAGCACAACCGCAACTCAGTTTTAAGCCACAAGAAAAAAACATAGAACTTGATACAAAAAAATCTCTTACCGATAATTTTAAAAATAATTCAAACGCAGATATTACCGAAGAAACTGCAGAAGACGGAGAAACATGGATAGACAGCGGATTAGATGCCTTAAAAAAAATTACCGGTGAAAAAAAAGACAATCCCCTAGCCGAAGCATTGGAGCAGGGCAGAAATTTAAATAAAAAATCAAATGCCTCAATTTTTAATATATCCGGGGTTATGTTACGTATGACCCCCATACAAGCAGAAGCATCACTAATCAAAAAGGGATATAAAAAAGTTTCTCAAAAAATGGATATTCCAAACTTCATCAAATGGCGCAATGAAGACAAGTGCCGAAATAATGGTGTTATCGGTTATGAAAGGTTAAACAATTGTGTTGTACAAATTGCCCGCAAAGATAAACATGAATATATTGAACAAATTGAATATAACAAATTTGATACAAAAGAAACGCTACATATATTTTTAACCAGTAATTTTACAGGCAATAAAATATATAAAATAACATATCGTACAGAAGCGGCACAGCCAAGAGGTAATAGTGCTAAAGCAAGATATTTGCACAATATAAGCGTATATGAATTTTGGAAAAAAATAAACCAAAAATACGGGGCTCCCGATGATAAAGAAAGTATAACATGGGGTTTAGGCAAAAATCATCCGTATATGAAAGCATCAACCGGATTTTTACATTTAGAAGATCCAGCATTAAAAGAAATCGATTATATCAGAATGCAACGTGAAGATCAGCGCTTCATTAATACTGACGTATATACATTTTAAGGAAACAAAATGCAAAACCTACAATTAACAGAATTAATTTGCACCCGCATAAGCCATGACTTAATCGGCAACATCGGTGCGGTTTCAAATGCGGTAGAACTTTTTGAAGACGATCCCGAAAGCATTGAGGAGATTAAACCTATTTTATACTTAAGTTCAAAAATTTTATCCGCACGATTAAAATTTTTTCGCTTAGCATTCGGTTTAAGTAACACATCGTTAAACAGTATTGAAGAAATAAAAACAATTACCGATAATTACATAAAAACAATCGGTAACCCCAACAACCCCATTATGCTTAATTTTGATATCAAAACTCCGGCTTTATACAAAATAATCATGTTAAGCACCATGTGTTTAGCCGATACCTTCATAAAAGGAGGAAATATCGATGTAATCGAAACGGGAAACGAAATAACATTTAAAGCCAAATCGGAGCACATATTATCCGCAAACAAATTGCAGGCATTGCAAAATTTCATTAAAACCAAAACAACTAACGAAAATCCGGCTCAATTAGCACCTATGGCATACTTACAGAATATGCTATTCAAAACAGATGTTAACATATCACTCAATTTTAATGAGTTTGAGGCCGTTTTGCAAATTGGCTAAACCAATCTTGCCATATTTGCCCATTAAGATAAAGTTGCTTTACCATTGGTTTTGACATACCGTTAACCGCAAATTCAAGTTCTACTTTCAAATTAGAATTACGCACAAGTTCTTTATCTATATCCATAGCCTCAAATTCAGGCAAATAATAGCGATATGAGTAAGAAAATATTTCAGTCGGACACACATTTTGCTCAAATTGAGAACAATCTGTTCTGCTCCAATCAGGTCTTAACAATAAATAATGTCCACTTAATAAATCAATTGGGTCATAGCCTTGCATCGTAACCATTACTGTTTTTGATTGGGCTAACTGTGTTTCAATATGCTTAATCCAACACGCATAGACAATTAACGGAACTAACAAAAATACAAGCAAAATATATTTATTTTTCATTTTTTAGTCTCCTATTTAAACAATTAAATATATGTTTCCATGCCCAAATTAACAATAATAATACAACGCCGGAAACAATTAAACCGATACCGCCCGCCATTAAACTTAAATATAGTTGAACAAAAGAAAAAGTTCTCAATGCAAAAAGGAAAATAGTCAAATTTAATAATCTGGGCATTTTATGAATATACGCATAATATCCCAACCCTAACAATGCTAAAAATGTAGTAAAAACTCCCAACTGAACAAAACATGTTACAAAAACCAAAAACATCATGTAATTAACAAAATATCCGCTTTTAGCAATATAACTTAAATAAAAGGAAAATCCGGTTATTAAAAACAGCAATAATGCTAAAAACAGATATGTACCTCTCAAATCTTTAAAAATAAATACATATTCTGAACTTAATATTGCCATTACAAAACCTATAATAATCAAAATTTTCAATGATTTTACGCTAGCCTTGGCAACTTTAGGGAAATACATTGTAAGCAACTGATAACAAATTGTATAAATAAACAAAACGAATATCAGTATTATATTTTTAAAATTCTTGATAACATAATCAAAGTGTGAAAAAATTTCATCAAAAAAAGAAACATTTAAGATACTTAAAACAACTATTGGAAAAGTCATTTTTTTGCTAAAAAATATTAAAGGTAGCATTAGCGATGACCATAACAAAAATGCTTTGGATCCATCTGGTTGCAATTGATAAATTTGAGCAATAAGACCTATGGTTGCCAAACATATCAACCCAAACAAAAAAAGAAAAAATTCAAAATATTTATTTTTTTCATTGCAATATGTATAATAAACTCCATATCCGCAAGCACCCAACAAAGAAAAATCGCCAATAATTTTTACAAATGCCGGAACAGCATCCCAATTTGAAGCAATTAAAGATATAATGCCCCCTCCGATAAAAAAGGCACTCAATAATATCAAGCCATACATTAAATAAGGTTTTGTATTTTTGGTTTCAAATTCAATAAGTTTATTTGCTTGTTCTTGTGAAAGCAAGCCTACTTTTTGCCAGTTTTCAATTTTTTTAGCAATACTCATATTAATACCCTCCCATTAAAAGATAACCGATATTTAAGAATGGGCAACTCTTTTTTTAATATTTACACAAAAAATAGGACATACACAAATGTCTGCCAAAATATTACAAAAAATGAATCATTTATATACACTAAACTCGTTAGAAACTCAATTTACAGAAGCGAATTTTCACTCCTTTTCGATACCTTCAAGATTTTACGGCACAGGAGGTTGTGATGGGATAGGTTTGTCATTGCACCATAATAAAACGACAAGCATTA
>JAZRHJ010000202.1:0-13324 GCA_045644695.1 Alphaproteobacteria bacterium
GGATGTTTTGATAAAGTTCAAAATATTACAGATAGTTTGAATATATTAATTTCAAGTGGTATAAAGTTTGAATGTCGTACGACCTGCGATCCTAGAATTTTAAGCATTGAAAATATATATGAAATTGCAAAATTCTTAAAAGAGTTTGGTGTGAAAGAATATTATTTACAAAAATATCGTCCGATAGAAAGCGATACGGATACTACTGATGAAATGTGCGAATCGATAATTTGCAATTCTGATTTATTAGAGTTTTTAAAAAACAGTTTTGAAAAATTTGATGTTCGAAAATAAAATAAGCACCGTAAAAACGGTGCTTTGTTTTTAGAATTTCCAACCAACACCTAATCGAACATTAGAGTTGGGGAAGTTAATACATCCCTTAGACTTGTAATTAAAGAGATGGCAAGCTTCAACACCTACGAAAAGTTGTTTCCATACGGTGCATTGATAACCCAGTTTTACCTTAAAATGAATGCCGTCAGAATAAAAACCATCTGTTGCACAATTAGTTACTTGGGTCGTTGCAATATATCCGTAGTTTTGGACACCTCCCATTAGATATACTTTGTGTTTATCTCCGAAGAAAACGCCTAAAGAAGGGCTTATCGTCGGGAAGAGTTTGTTACACAACGGATGATTGATTGATGTGGCTCCGATATCCAAATCGGCTCGCAAAAAGAATGCTTCAAAACCGACAACACCGCCAAAAACCGGAGCATTGCCAGTAAAATTATAGCCACCGTAGAGAGAAACATCAAATTTAATTTCATCTCTGGTTTTCTCGTCATAAGGCTTAGCCTCTGCAATACCTATAGACAACACCGTTGCCGATAGGAACAAAATAATAAACTTTTTCATAATTAGTTTAGCTATAGCTGGTTAAATAATAACAATGTTCTTAAACATTAACACAAATACCCAATTCTGTCAATAATATATTTGTGTTAATTTTTAAAATAAGAGCAGAAACTTTTTTCGTCCTGCTCTTAATTTTAATAAAAAAACTCGCCATTAGAGGCGAGTTTTTTAAAGATGATATATGTTATTTTTCTTTTATATCGAGTTTGATATGCAATTCTTCCAATTGTTTTTCCGTTACTGTATTTGGAGCCTGCATCATTAAATCTTGCGCTTTGCCGTTTAGTGGGAAGATAATAACATCTCTTATGATGGGCTCATCTAGTAAGAGCATAATTGTTCTGTCAATTCCAGGGGCTGCTCCTGCGTGCGGAGGAGCGCCATATTTAAATGCATTTATCATACCTCCGAATTTATTATCTACCACCGAGTTATCATATCCGGCAATTTCAAATGCTTTGTACATAATTTCGGGTTTATGGTTTCTGACAGCACCTGATGCAAGTTCTACACCGTTACAAACCATATCATATTGATATGCTAAAATATCTAACGGGTCTTTATTTAACAATGCATCCATACCGCCTTGTGGCATAGAGAATGGGTTATGTGAAAATTCTACTGCGCCTGTTTCTTCGTTTTCTTCATACATTGGAAAATCTACAATCCAGCATAATTTGAATGAATTATAATCAAACAAGCCTAATTCTTCACCAAGCATATTACGAATTTTTCCGGCAAATTTATTGATAAGTTTTTTATCTGCACCCATAAATAAAATTGCATCGCCATCATTTACACCAAATGTGTTTTTAAGTTCGGTAAGTTTTTCTTCACTAAAATATTTTGCAATACCTTTAACACCATTTGCAGAAAAAGCAACATAAGCCATACCACCCATATTTTCTGCTTTGGCAAATCCGTCAAACTTATCAAAAAATGAACGAGGCTTATCACCAGCTTTTGGGGCTACAATGGCTCTTAATTGTTCGCCGTTTTGGGCTTTTGTATCATATACACCAAATCCTGAATTATTAAAAAATGGTGTAGCATCTTGAATAATGAGCGGATTTCTTAAATCGGGTTTATCTGAACCATATTTTAACATTGCTTCTCTAAACGGAATATGAATAAAAGGTGCTTGGTCAACATTTTTGCCGTTGGAAAATTCGTTAAAAATGGTTCCCATAGTGTGTTCAAGCACATTAAATACATCTTCTTGAGTAGCAAAACTCATTTCCATATCGAGTTGATAAAACTCGCCGGGGCTACGGTCTGCTCTCGGATCTTCATCTCTGAAACAAGGCGCAATTTGAAAATATCTGTCAAAGCCAGATACCATTAAAAGTTGTTTAAACTGTTGCGGGGCTTGCGGAAGAGCATAAAATTTGCCGGGATTAATGCGAGATGGCACTAAAAAATCGCGAGCACCTTCAGGAGAAGACGCTGTTAAAATGGGGGTTTGATATTCGGTAAAACCTTGGTTGGTCATAAGTTCGCGCATACGTGCAATTACTTTTGAACGCAACATTATGTTGCTGTGGATACGTTCGCGACGTAAATCTAAAAAGCGATATTTTAAGCGCAATTCTTCAGGTTCATCACCGAGACCGGAAACTTGTATAGGTAAAACATCGGCTTCTGAATGAATTTTCATTGATGCTACTTTGATTTCAATGTCGCCGGTTGGCATATTTTTATTGATGCTTTCGCGAGCGATAACAGAGCCTTCAAATTCTACCACACTTTCAACACGAGTATTTTCTATCTTATCAAACAAATCGGACGAAGAGTCTACAACGCATTGAGTTATGCCGTAGTGATCTCGCAAATCAACAAAGCATAAATTACCTAAATTACGTTTACGATGAATCCAACCGGCAAGTTTAACCGTCTTACCGATATCTGAACTGCGAAGTTGTCCGCAGGTATGTGTCCGATATTCGTTCATTTTTACCTCTAAAATATTAAAATTTAACCTTATAAAGAGATAGAGCATTATCGTCTTAAAAGCAACATTAAAATTAAAAAAAAATTAAGTAATGTTGAGTATAGTTTAATTTTAGGTTAACAGAAGCGGAATTTAATATGAGAATCGTTGAAACAACTAAAGAATTAGATATATTATGTAAAGAATTGAATAAGCAAAAATTTATTACCGTCGACACGGAGTTTGTGCGAGAAAAAACATATTTTCCGCTGGTATGTTTAATTCAAGTCGGTTGGACAGATGATGCCGCTATTATTGATCCTATGGCAAAAGATATTGATTTAGGTTCTTTTTTAAAAGTTTTAAGCAATAAAAAAGTTTTAAAAGTGTTTCATTCTGGGCGGCAGGATATTGAAATTTTTTATAATATGTCGGGTAAAGTGCCTACCCCGGTTTTTGATACTCAAATTGCTGCAATGGCTTGTGGTTTTGGTGTTTCGGTAGGTTATGATACTTTAGTTCATCTAATTACGGGAGTTGAACTTGATAAATCAAGTCGTTTAACCGATTGGAGTAAGCGTCCTTTACAAAAACATCAGTTAGAATATGCTTTGCGAGATGTTACTTTTTTAATTCCGTGTTATGAATATTTGGATAAATATTTAAGAGAAAATAATAGAACAGATTGGATAAAAGAAGAAATCGATTATTTATTAAATGAAGAATTATATATTCCGCAACCCGATAAAATGTGGCTGAGGATAAAACATTCGGCGCATAGTTTGCAATTTTTGATGCTGTTAAAAGATTTGGCGGCATGGAGAGAAAATCGGGCTATAAAATGTAATGTTCCGCGAAAAAGTTTAATTAAAGACGAAATATTGGTAAACATTGCATCGTGCGCGCCGAAAAATATTGAAGAACTTGCGAATGTAAGACATATTAAGTCTGATATAGTAAAGGGAAAATTAGGTAAAGAAATTTTAGAAGTTGTAAACGAATCGCTTAATAAGCCTGCCGATAAAAATTTGAAAAAAATTGAAAAAGAAAGGCATGTTAATATTTCGGGAAATGCTGCGGCGTTGTTAGAAGTCTTAAAACTTATATTAAAAATTGTAAGCGAACAAAATAATGTTGCAGATTTTTTGATTGCCGATGAAAATAATTTAAGAGATATTGCAACATCTGATAACGATAAAATGAATCCGACATTAAAAGGATGGCGATATGAAGTGTTTGGAAAACATGCTTTAGATTTCAGAAAAGGAAAATCGAGCATTGTTTATGATAGCCAAACCAAACAAATAAAGTTTGAAAAAAGCCCTTAAACAAGGGCCTTTTTTTATAAAAGTTCAATATTTCCGGCAGCAATACGCCCTCTGTCATCATAAAGTTCGTAATTTACTTTTTGCCCGTCAAATAGTTTTCTTATTCCCTTTTCTTCAAGTTTTGTAACATGAACAAAAATATCTTTTCCTCCCGTTTCCGGTTGAATAAAACCATAACCCTTTTTTGAGTTGAACCATTTTACAGTTCCGGTAGACATTATCAATCCTTTCATAGTAGTTTAAGTTAAAATTTTTTTGTAGACTGATAGGCTGTCTACGTATAGTCACATAGGCAATAATAGTTATATAAAAACAAAAGTCAAGTATAAAAAAATAAACACAACTATAAATTGTGTTTAAGATGATGTTTTTCCATTTCAGATTTTATAAAATCTACTCTTTCTTTGTTGTTTTTATTGTTTTTACAGTATGTGTTGAGGATATTTATTATATCGAGTTTATACTTGGGAGAGTTTTGGGCAATTTTGCATAAATAGTAGACTGAGGCATTAAAAATCTCTTTTTTATCATTTAAAAGTTGATAACTTATAGGTAAATATGAAGGGGTATATGTTTTATCAATTGTATTTTGGTTATGAAAAAAATCTTGCTTTTGTATAGCATCAGCAATTTTGGGTGTAATGTTTTCAGCGGTTTGTTTTCCTATAAGTGATCTGAAAAATTCGGTTATAAAAAAATTAGCATTTTTAAGCATTGCCATCTCCATTAATTTTAGTAAAAATATAGTAAAACATTTTTTATAAAAAAGATATTAAAAAATATTTGACTTATAAAATAAATAATCGTAAATAAAAGAAGAATTACATTGCTTGATCGTCTAATGGTAGGACAGCGGACTCTGACTCCGTTAATCTTGGTTCGAATCCAGGTCAAGCAGCCAAGAAAGAGCCTCCCGATAGGGAGGTTTTTTGTTGGCTGGTTGATCTTAGGAGAGAAGCAAAGTTCGGAGTCGATAGTTGGCGAAAACGAGCACGAAGAGAGTGCGAAGTTTGAGGCATACGAGACGAGGGGGACCCGCGAGAGCGGGAGTACCCAATCCAGGTCAAGCAGCCAAGAAAGAGCCTCCCGACAGGGAGGTTTTTTGTTGGCTATATTTTTTTATTGATTTATTAATCTAATTACCTTAAATTTATTTTTAGGCGCAAGAATTTGTCTTGTGTTTAGCACTAAAAAGGTGCGGAGGTCTTCAAAAACCTTTCTCAGCACGGTGAAGGATATACACCGTAAGTATTGTTGGTTTTTTATAGCCAAACAATATGTATATCCCCGATTATGTTGGTCGGGGGGCTTCCGGCGTATACAACAGGAGTTTATCTCTAAAGGCCGGAAGGATCATTTGCTGAGATGATTTTTGAACTCTCCGACTACCTTAATTAAGAGGTAGTCTTTTTTTAATTGAAGAGTTGATGAAGAAGATAATTTTTTATGCATTTTTGAGTGCAATTTTGATAATAAAATCGGCTTTTGCATTTGAATTTGTTGCGACGCTAACCGATATTCAAGACGGTGACACTTTAAGCGCATTGGTTTATGGTGAAAATACAAAAATTCGGTTACTTGATGTTGATTGCTTTGAAACAAAAAAGAACAGACGTTCTAAGTTTCAACAAAAATATTATGGGTTGTCTTTTGACGAGATATCGGAAAAAGGCAAACAATCAAAGAAAAAATTAAAAAGTTTGCTCAAAGACCATCGGTATATCAGAGTTGAGTGGGAAAAACGTGATGGTTTCGGACGTATTTTAGGTCAAGTTTATCTCGATGACATAAAATCTGCAGGTATACTAGATGTTAATAGTTATATGCTCCAATTTGGAGGCTGTAACAGATATATTCCTGAAACAAATTAAAATTTACTCACTGTTTTCGGCTTGTTTTTTTCTAATGCCGTTATTATCTCCTAATGGGAGGAAATAGTGGTTTGAATAATGTTGCTTTTGATATAAAAAAAAATATGTTGAAAATTATCCTTACTGGTGATTTTGTCGCTTTTGAGGCCTCAAATGATTTATATCAAAAATTTGAAAATTCTAAATTAACAAAAATAATATTAAATGGAGAAAAACTGGGTAAATGGGATTCTTCTCTTTTGCTTATTTTATTTAATATAGAAAATATTGTGCGTAAAAATAATATATCGGTTGAATATGATAAAATGCCAAGCGGATTGATAAAAATGTTGCAATTAGCATTATCCGTTCCCAAACATATCGATGCCAAATATGAGAAAAAACCGGAAAGCGCTTTAGAAAAATTTGGAGGATTTGGTTTGTATATATGGCAAAACATATCAAAAGGGCTAAATTTTATTAATGAGTGTTTTAAGGCTTTATGGTTATTTATACAAGGTAAAAGTTCGGCTAAAAAATCTGATTTTATGCTAATTTTTGAAGATTGCGGAGCAAATGCAATGAATATTGTTATTTTAATTAGTTTCATGGTTGGCTTAATTTTGGCTTTTGTTGGTGCACTTCAATTAAAAACGTTTGGGGCTCAGGTTTTTGTGGCAAATTTGGTAACAATCGGAATGTCGCGTATTATGGGCGCTATTATGGTGGGTGTTATTATGTCAGGAAGAACAGGGGCTTCATTTGCCGCTTCTATTGGAACAATGCAACTTAATGAAGAAATTGATGCTATAAAAACTATGGGAATTTCTTGGGCAGAATTTTTGGTTGCGCCTCGAATGGTCGCTCTTATTCTGGCTATGCCGTTCTTAACTATGTGGGCCGATTTTTTCGGTATTTTAGGTGGCGCATTTGTCGGTATTTTTGTTTTTGATATATCTCCTTATGAATATTTTAATAATGTGTTTGAAGCGTGGAGTATGAAAAATTTTTGGGTTGGAATTTTTCATGGGTTTATTTTTGCTTTTATTATTGCAATATGCGGATGTTACTATGGTATAAATTCTTCCAAAAATGCCGACAGTGTCGGTTTGGCCGCTACAAAAGCGGTGGTTTCTTCCATTGTTTGGTTAATTGTTGCTACAGGGTTAATTACTTTTATTTTTGAAAGGTTAAATATATGAGCCGAAAGAAAATAATTGTTAAAAATTTGAGCATAGGATATGGCAAAAATACAATTATTAAAAATGCCTATTTTACAATAAATGAAAATGATAGATTTATAATTATGGGTGGTTCAGGTTGCGGAAAAAGCACAATGCTTAAAGTTTTGACAGGATTAATACCGCCTACTAAAGGCAATTTTTTTATTAATGGCATAAATTATGTTACGGCAGATAATAAAACCAAATTAGCATTAAATAAAAAAATGGGAGTTTTATATCAAAACGGAGGCTTGTTTTCTTCAATGACATTAGCCGAAAATATAGCCTTTCCATTACAAAAATATAGTGCGTATTCTGATAAAACAATAAGCGAATTAGTTAGCCTTAAACTTGCGCTTGTTGGTTTAGACGGTTTTAACGATTATTATCCGTCAGAAATTAGTGGCGGAATGAAAAAACGAGCAGGCCTTGCACGAGCATTGGCTTTAGATCCGGAAATTGTATATTTTGACGAGCCGTCGGCCGGACTTGATCCCTTAAGTGCAGCAAGGCTTGATGAGTTGATGTTGGAAATAAATCAAAATTTGGGTACAACTTTAGTGGTGGTTACCCATGATTTGGCATCAATATTTGCGGTTGGTACAAATGCTGTTTTTTTAAGCGCTGAAACAAAAACAATTTTAGCAAAAGGGAACCCTGAATATTTATTAAAAAATCCGCCAAATGAAACAGTGTTCAACTTTTTAACGCGAGGAAAAAAATATGAAGAAAGAACCTAATAAAAAACGAATCGCTATGTTTATGATTTTGGGTCTATTGATTATGTGCGGAATAATTTTTAAGAGTGTCGCCGATAAAATAATTAAGGAAAAAAACAATTTGGCAGTGATGTATTTTAACGAATCTATTAAAGGCTTAAATATAGGTTCACCTGTTATGTTTAAAGGAGTTCAAATAGGAAAAGTGGTTGATATAAAAATTATTGCCAATCCGCATAATTTAGAATTTAATATTCCGGTATATGCTAAATTTGCAAAAGACGGCGATGTCAGCGCAATGAGTTTTTATCAGGAAGTAAATCGAAAAGATGTATGGCAGGCGTTGATTGAAAAAGGATTAAGAGCCAAATTAGTTTCGCAAAATTTACTCACAGGACAACTGATGATTGAGTTACAAATGTTGCCAGATGTGCCGATTGAACTAAATAAGGATACAGATGGCGCTACTCTTGAAATTCCGACAGCACTTTCAACTGTCGCCGGACTTTCAAAAGATTTACAAGATTTACCGATTAAGCAAATATTTGTACGCTTAAACAGCATATTAAAAGAAATAGAAACCGAACTTCCTGTAATTTTGCCTCAACTTACAATGTTTGCAGAAAAATTAAATAATTATGCAGATGAATCTGTTTTAGCCGGATATCAAACATTAAATCAAATAAATGTAACGTTGAAAGATATAAGTTTGGTGGCTAAATCTATTAAAAATTTGACCGATTATTTGGAAATGTATCCAAACTCAGTCTTAATGGGAAAAAATAAATGAAAAACCTAATTTTAATGTTGTTTTATTTAATGCTGGCGGGGTGTTGTTTGGCACCAAGCAATAAATTTTATGTTTTAAGCGAAAATTTGCATGAGCCGATAGTGTCAAAAAATATTAAAATAGGCGTTTATGATATTTTGTTGCCCGAATATCTTAACAGACCGCAAATTATATTACAAAAACCACAATCTTACGAAGTCGCGGTTGCGGAATATAATCGGTGGGCAGGCGATTTATCGGATATGTTAAAAAATGCGCTGATTAATAATTTAAGGCAAACGATGCCAAATTCCGAAGTGTTGCCGGTAGTGTTTGGGGCAGCTCCGCAATATGTTATAAAAATTGAGGTTGAAAAATTTAGCGGATGGTTAAATGGCAAAGCATTATTGAATGTCAATTGGCAAATATTAAATTCAAAAGGAGAAACCGTGTTTTATCAAAACTCCAATTATTGTGAGAATGTAGAAAAAACATATAATTCGTATGTAAAGGCGCAAAGCAAAATGTGGGCAAATTTTGCACTTGATATTTCAGGCAAGTTTAAAAATTTACAGCATTAGCGTTTTTTTTGAAAAAAATCTTTTAACAGTTTGGCGGACTCATCTGCCAATATGCCGGATATAACTTCGGGTTTATGGTGGCAAGTATTACTTTGATAAAATTTTACACCACTTTCTATGGCGCCGCCTTTTTTATCGGTAGCACCATAAACTATGCGTCTTATTCTGGCAAAAGAAATGGCTGTAGCACACATAGTACAAGGCTCAAGAGTTACATATAAATCTAATCCCCATAAGCGTTTAGATTTGAGTTTTGAACAGGCTTTTCTTAAAACTAAAATTTCGGCATGAGCGGTTACGTCGCTTCCATATTCTGTTTTATTATGTGCTTTTGCAATAATTTTACCGGTTTTAGGGTCAACAACACATGCTCCTATCGGGACCTCATCAAGCAAAAATGCTTTTTTTGCTTCGTTAAGTGCTTTTTTCATATATTCGGTGTCGTGCATAAATATCCTTTGAAATTTTAGAAAACTTGAAGTATATTACAGTACAAAAGATTAAAAAGGAAGAAAAAAATGGCTGAAAGATTAGCAAAATTTTTGGCTCGCTCGGGCGTTTGTTCCAGAAGAGAAGCAGAAGAATATATTAAGCAACAGCGAGTTAGCGTAAATGGTGACATTGTGACAACTCCGGCATTTAATGTTGAGGGTACGGAAAAAATTTTATTAGACGGTGAAAAATTGCCGCAAATCGATAAGACCAGATTGTGGTTATATTATAAACCGGTAGGCTTAGTTACCACCCATAAAGACGAACAAAACAGAGAAACTGTATTTGCAAATTTGCCTCCGTATATGCCAAGGGTAATTAGTGTGGGGAGATTAGACTTAAACTCCGAAGGGTTGCTTTTGCTTACAAATAACGGCGAACTTTCTCGCGAATTAGAACTTCCGAAAAATGCTTGGAGCAGAAGATATCGTGTTAGAGTCCATGGTCGTATTGATGCTAAAAAATTAGAAGGGCTTAAAAACGGAGTTACCATAGATGGAGTTGAATATGGTAAAATTAATACGGTTATAGATAGTCAAAATGGAACAAATGCGTGGCTTACGGTAACTCTAAACGAAGGTAAAAATCGCGAAGTTAGAAAAGTTATGAAATATGTCGGGCTTGATGTTGCTCGTTTAATAAGGGTGTCATACGGACCGTTTCAATTGGGTTCGTTAAAAAAAGGTGAAGTAAAAGAAGTTCCTCAAAAGGTTTTGCAAGAACAACTCGGTTCAAGGTTCAAAATATGAGAATAGTGGCTGGGAAATATAGAGCAAAACAGTTGTTTGTCCCTAAAGGGCTTGATGTTCGCCCTACATTAGAACGTACAAGGGAAGCACTTTTTAGTATTTTATATTCTAAAGGCATTAATTTTAATGAAATAAGCGTTTTAGATATTTTTGCCGGAACAGGCGCATTTGGTTTTGAAGCATTATCACGAGGTGCTCAAAAAGTTACTTTTGTTGATAAAGATATAAAAGCGGTATCAAAAAATGCCTCTTTATTTGAAGATGATAAAGAAAAAATCAAGATTATTAGAGCAGATGTGGCAAATTTGCCTCTTATCGGAGAAAAATTTGATTTGGTCTTTATGGATGCACCATATTCAAAAGGTTTGACACAAATAGCAATAAATTCATTATTACAAAAAGATTTAATTGCCAAAAATGCTTTATGTTTAATCGAAACCGCTAAAGAAGAAACCCTAATACTGCCTCCTGAATTTGAATTATGTGACGATAGAACTTACGGTATAGCAAGAATCAGATTTTTTGTTTATAGAAAATAACTTTTTTGGCAATAAAGTGTTGATATTTTAATTAAACTATGATACATTTTGAACAAATGTAAAAAAATATATGGAGTGTTGAAATGGCTAGTAATTTTTTAGAAACAGGGACAGTTAATCATAACTTTGAAGCTTACGGTTATGAAAACGTTTTAGCCGAACTGGAAAGCGAAATAGAGGAAAATGCTAAAAAAATTACTCATTTATCTCAAATGTTTGAAGATGCCGATGATAACGATACACAATTGCTTAAAGAGCAATACGAACATAGCCTTAAAGAAAAAGAGGTGTTAAGCGAAAGTATGTTGTTGCTTAAAGAATATCCTGACGAATTTCCAGTGTTATATGCTATGATTGCAAGGGAAGATGCTGATCAATCAGGAGTTCGATTTACATTAAATGAGGTTTTGGCACAAACAGATGAGATTGTTACCGAATTTCAAGATGTTATGCCTAAAGGAAAACAATTGGAGTTAACTTGTGATTTGCCTGAAGCAGGTACATTCGGAATTGTTGTTACTCCGTATGATAAAGCAGGTGAAGACAGCGAACAATTAAAAGCAAGAATTAACTTTACGCAAAAGACGATTGATGAATTAAATGAAGCTAAATTAAAAGCTATATTGGAGTTTTGTGAAAAGAAAGGCCTGTCTCCATATGATTTAACCATACCTTATAAAGATGGTGTGATTGATGTTGATGAAAAGTTAGCAGAGTTGACTAAACGATATATGGAAAGCAGACGCCTTGATGATATAGAGCCTAGAAGAGAAAATTCTGATGAAAATATCGGTGAACGTATAATGTTTATGGAACCGGAAGTTGATGATTTTGAACTTGGTGAATTTGGTTTACCGAAGAAAAAGAAGAAAAATCCTCAAAAAGTATTAGATGTTAATTTTATCAGAAAAGAAACCATAGATTTTTTGGAAAAAGATTTAAAAAAGACCAGGGGTTTGAGTTATTTTGAAGGTAGTAAACGGATTAATGGTGTAAAAATGCGAGTGTTTACACTGTATGATAAACCAAACAGAGAAAACGAAAAAATGGATGGTCTAAAAGATAAAAACGGTAATTATGTACCTACTTATGCTCATAAATTGTACATTGGATACAATACAGATAAGGAAAAGTTCTCTTTTGCTTATTCAATGCCGGGAGGTAAAAAAATGGATGATACCATGGCCGGTGATTTTATGGGCGTTATCAAAAAAACCGGAATTACACACCTTCGTTTTCATAATTTACCAAACTGTGATAAAGGTGTATGGTTGGTCGCTTGTGCCGAAAAAGGCATTATACCGATAGGAATATCGCTTAATAGCGCAAAAGCAAAAACAATGGTAGAGGCGGCACGTAAAAAACTTTCTACCGAAGAGTTTATTTTGTTTAAATATCGATTAGCAGACCAAATGCTTGAGAATGCACAAGAAAAGTGCAAAGATAAAAGTGACCCGAGATTTGGTTTAGATAAATCGGAATATGATTTTGTATGTGGCTTAAAAACTGCTCGCAATTTTGAAAACTTCAGAATAGGTTATGAAGAAGGTTTATATGGTCGAGTACTTGATCAAATTGACAAAGGTTCGAAAGACAGTGAAAAAGGTGCAGCAGTTACCTTTGGTTCAATGCGTGCATTAAAAACTGTTTTTGATATTTATTTCGGGCATCAAGAAGAAAGTTTTGCTCATAGATTGGAAGCATTTAAAGATAGGATAACACCTGAAGAATTGGATGCTTTGAAGGTAATTCCGCCATCTAAAAAACTTGGCGAATTTAATACGCAAGATTTTGTTTTATTGTATGATACTATTTTGCAGCATCATATTGATAATGCAGAGCAAGATATTTTACAAGCATATGCTCGTGAGTTGAAGCGTAAACCTCAACGTGCCGACGCAATTGTTCTGTCGAGCGATTTATTCCCGCGTGCAAAAGGTGCGGTTAATGAAATTAATATTGCGCTTGCTCGTAACGGTATAGATACTTTGACCTTACCTTTAGAACATAAAGGCTTAGAGTTTGCTCGTCCTGAAGTACTAAATTCCAATACTCAAACAAATACTCAAACAGGCACGCAAAATAATAATCAGACCAATACTCAAACAAATATAGTTCCGCCGGTAAATCAAAACGTTAGGTAAAACACAAAATGTCTGATTTAGCAACGCAAAAATATTTAAAATATTTTTTTGACGATGCCAGTTTTAGTGCTTTTTGCTTAAGCCAAAAAAAAGACCGCATAAGAAGTATGTCCACTAAAGATTGGCTAGGTTTTCTTCG
>JAZRHJ010000203.1:0-3272 GCA_045644695.1 Alphaproteobacteria bacterium
GCGATTAGTGGCAAGACCGGAAAGTTGTAATGCGCAAATAACTGCAGATGCACCGGGGATGGTATAAATTTTTATATTTTGCTCATTGCATTTCCTTATTAATTTATATCCAGGATCTGAAATTAATGGAGAGCCTGCATCACTGACAAGAGCAACCGATTTTCCTTGTTTTATGATGTCAATAATGCTTTGTGCCTTTTCTTCTTCATTATGGTCTTGATAAGAAATAAAAGTTTTATCAAGACTTAAATTGAGTAAAGATAAAAGTTTTTTGGTAACTCTTGTGTCTTCACAAGCAATTACATCAACATTGTTTAATGTGTCAACAGCCCTGAGAGTAATATCTTTTATATTACCTATCGGAGTTGCCACTATGTATAAAGCGTTGTTTAACATTTTGATAACTCTTTACAAAAAATATTTTTTAATATACAACAAACTAACAGGATTGTTTTACATTTTGAGGAAAAAAGCAAGTGTTAAAAAAAATAGCCGTAATATTTTTTAGTTTAATTATCGCATCTTGCGGTATCAACGATTATAAATCACAAGTTTCACTAACAGGCGGAACATATAATCAAGAGCCGTCAATATATGGCGAGCGTGCAGACTCCTTTAAAGTTGGGGTGCTTTTGCCTTTAAGCGGAAAATCTTCCGTATACGGAATAGGTTTAAAAAATGCGGCTATGATGGCTTTGGAAGATGCAAACAATCAAAACTTAGTATTAAAATTTTTTGATACACAAAGTTCTCCTCAAGGTGCAACCGAAGCAATTAAGCAGGCACTTGATGCTAATGTAAATTTAGTTTTAGGTCCATTAATGGGGGAAGAGGTTCTGGCTATAAGCGATAAAACTCTTATGAATAATATCCCTGTCATTTCGTTTTCAACCTCACCTAATGTGTTAAAAGAGGGTGTGTATACTTTAGGTTTATTAAGTGATGAACAAGTTAAAAGAGTTATTTCTTATGCAGCATCTAAACAAAGAAGCAAAATAGCAATATTGGTTCCTGATACTAAAGCGGGGCTAAATATTGCTAAATCAGCAGTGTTAAATTCCCCAAAATATGGAGTAAATGTCGTGAAAATAGGTTTTTATCCGGCTAATACACTTGATTTTGCTCCAATTGTAAAATCTGTGATAGACTACGATAAACGCTCCGAAGAAATAACCAAAAAGAAAAAAGTTTTAGAAAAATTGGCAAATGGCGGTGATTTAAATGCGGCTAAAGAACTTAAAATGATAAAAAATATTTATACGACCGGCGAAATTGATTTTGATACGGTGTTAATTGCCGAAACCGGAAGTTGTTTAAAATCTGCAGCCGTAATGTTTGGTTACTATGATTTATATTATCCTGATTTAATGTTTTTGGGAACGTCGGTTTGGGAAAATACCAGCCTTAATAAAGAAACAACTTTATATCACGGCATATATCCGGTTATATCAAGAGTTCATAATGATTATTTCGTGAAAAAATATGAAAATTTGTATGGGGTAGCACCAAATCAAATATATTCGTTTGCTTATGATGGGGTAGCGCTAGCGTCGGCACTTGCCAATAAAAGAAGGATAAATATTTTTGAGGATATAACCGATGAAGATGGGTATATCGGTATAAATGGGGCATTTCGCATATTAAAAGACGGAACTAACGAGCATAGTATGGATATTGTTGAGGTCACTCAAGACGGGCCAAAAATTGTTGACAAAGCACTCGGGAAATTTAACGAAGCGCAAATCGATAATGTAAATGCTGATATTTATTCGGTAGAGTTTCCTAAAATATTCGGTAAAGACGAATTAGAGGTAAAAGAATATATCTACGGTAAAGAATAAAATAAATACGTTTCAGGCTTTAATTAAATTATGGGTGTTGATAGATTGATTTTTTACTTTAAAAATTATCGTGATTGTTTCAATATAAGTAAAAATTTTGTAATGAAGGGCAAAAGGTCGGTTAGCCGCCAATCCGGTCAGGTTCGGAAGGAAGCAGCCGTAACGGTGTAAACGAGGTTTTTGACCCTTCGCCTTTTTTTAAGAGATTGTAATGGCTTTAGAAAGTGATAAAAATCAGTATGTGGTTTTAGCGCGCAAATATCGTCCGCAAACATTTGAAGATTTGCTTGGGCAAGATGCTTTGGTACAAACACTTACAAATGCCATTAAAAATAATCGCCTGCATCATGCTTATATTTTAACCGGAATTAGAGGGGTTGGTAAAACCACAACCGCCAGACTAATTGCCCGCGCCTTAAACTGTATAGGTATAGATGGAAATGGCGGACCGACGATTCGCCCTTGCGGTGTGTGTGAAAATTGTAAAGCAATCGCCGGTGGCAGACATATAGATGTTCTTGAACTTGATGCTGCATCTCGAACAGGTGTAGATGATATGAGAGAATTGTTGGATGGAGTCGGATATAAACCTACAAATGCTCGTTATAAGGTTTACATTATTGACGAGGTACATATGCTTTCAAAAGGTGCTTTTAATGCCTTATTAAAGACATTGGAAGAACCGCCCGCGCATGTAAAATTTATATTTGCAACAACCGAAATAAGAAAAGTTCCGATAACAATTTTATCTCGCTGCCAACGTTTTGATTTGCAACGTTTAAGCATTGAAACTTTGGTAACATTGTTTAAAAAGATTGTATCGGCAGAAGGAATTTCCGCACAAGATGAAGCATTGGAAATTGTTGCTCGTGCGGCAGACGGTTCTGCTCGTGACGGCTTATCAATGTTAGACCAAGCCATTGTTTTAGGCGATGGAAAAATTAAAACAGATACCGTAATTGAGATGATTGGTCTTGCCGACAGAAATAAAACATTGCAACTTTTTGAAGAATTGATTGCAGGAGATATGCCGTCTGTATTGCGCAATTTAACAGAGCAATATAAAAATGGTGCTAATCCGTTGTCTATTCTACAAGATTTAATAGATGTTACACATATGCTTGCAAGAGTAAAAGTAGTGCCCATGACATTAAGTTCGCAAATGCTAAGCGAAAACGAAAGAAAACTTTGTGAAAAATTATCGTCAGATGTTTCAGTTGCGGTACTATCACGTATGTGGCAAATGCTGATTAAGGGTATATATGAAATAAACAGTGCTCCCGTACCATTAAAAGCATTGGAAATGATTTTAATTAGAGTTGCATATTCGGCAAATTTACCTACTCCGATAGAAATTTTATCAGAAGTAAAAAAAAAATCTGATATAAATTATATACAACCGAAAACTAGCGATTTTATCGAAAAAAAAGA
>JAZRHJ010000204.1:0-4898 GCA_045644695.1 Alphaproteobacteria bacterium
TATTGTTTTTCATTTCGGTTTGAATTTGTATTTTTCCGAAATTTGGTTTTTTATAGGCATATTGTGATATATTAGAAAAAATTTCTTCGGTTATCATAACGGCCTTAAATTGAATGTCTTCCGAAATAAAATATTTTTTCATATCCGATTTACAAAATTCTATAACTTTGCCTAAATTTTTAATATTGGCACCAATACTTAATTGACTAGGGGGAAAACCTTTATAAATAAACTCTAATAAGGTAATATCATCAGATTGAGAAGTGCCTTTTTCAAACTTTTGTATATCTTTAAGCAGTAAATTTAAAGTGTCGGTATCTGATGAGTTTTGTAAAAATTTTTCTAAGCGATTTTTACCATAAAACTGGCAACGTTTATTTTCGGCTTCCGTAACACCGTCAGTATATAAAAATATTCTGTCAGTAGGTTTTAATTTTGCGGTTTCGGAAACAAATTTTGCATTTTTCTTAATGCCTAATACAATATTGGTATTAGGGTTAATGAAACGGTAGATATCATTATTTTTTATCAGCGGTGGGTTGTGTCCTGCATTAATATATTCGACATTGCCTGAAATAAGGTCTATTACAGCCAAAAATGCGGTAACAAACATACATGTATCGTTGCCTTCGTAAAGTTCATTATTTACACGATAAAATACCTCACTTACGTTTGGCGTATTTTTAGCAATGTTTTTTATCAAGGCTTGGGTTTTCATCATATATAAGGCAGCCGGCATACCTTTTCCTGCGACATCGGCAATTACAATTGCAAATTTATTATCATCAATGAAAAAGAAGTCATAAAAGTCTCCGCCGACTTGTTTTGCTGGTATCATTAAGGTGGAAATTTTAAATGCTTCATGATTGGGATATTTATTAGATAATGCCGATTGTTGAATTTTGTATGCAATATCAAGTTCGCTTAAATTTTTTTGTTTTTCTATTGCGTCGTTTTTTTCTTTTTCAATGTAGTCAAGAATATTTAATTTCATAAAAGACAATGCTTTAGATAAAACTCCGATATCTTTGGATGAAGGAATTTCTGTAAAATCGCTTGAAAAATTTCCTTTACCATATTTTATAGCAATGTCACCCAATTTTAACAACTGGTTTGTAGAGTTTTTGCAAATGGAATACACAAAAACAGATATTAAAATAATTCCGGCAAGAAGAGAAAGAGATATAAGTAAATTAAACAAATATATAGGTTTATAAAATTCTTTTTTCTCATAAACCAAAAACATACCCCAATTTATATTTTTTATTGGCGAATAAAAATAAATGGTAGGAGAGTTAAACATTGAAGAATAGGGAACTTCAAATTTTCCTTGTTTACCGGCAAAAACTTCTTCTCCGGCGCGAGATAAAGCCGGTAAATCAAATTTTTCTGCTAAATCATAAACGGTAGTTTTAAGTGCGATATCAGAGTTTGGGTGCGTAATATATAAACCTGAACGAGACAACAATAAAAGTTTTCCGGTTTCATAAAAAGAATAACTGCTTATACTATTTTGAATGTTTGATAAATTAACCGTTAGAGCAGCCAAACCGTTAAATTCATTGTTGTTGATAAAATTAAAAGGAATTAAGCACGTTACAACCATAAGTTTAGAATTGGGGTCAAAATATGGTTCTGACCAAAAAATGGCATCCTGTTGCGGAATTTCATTTAACCAAAAGAACTTTTTATAAAAATTGTCAATATATACGTGCTGAAAGTTGTCGGTAGCATCATCAGTGTGGGTTGATATATATAAGTTACCTTTAGTAGCATCTTTGGAAGAAAATGTATATACCCATGCATTAACAAAATTTAATTCGGAATGATAAACTGTTTTAATGGCAGAGTTAAGGACAACCTTAATAGATTTTAAATTATTCTCCTTAAAATAGTTTAATGTATTTTTTATATTAATAACGGTTTGTTCTGTATCTTTTACCAAATGCAATAAATCAAAAGCATAACCCTCCAAAGACTTTTCGGCAATACTTTCAATTTGATGATTAATGGCAGGTTTTGCTTTTTGCGTGATATAAACTACAAGAAATAAAAAAACCAAAGAAACGCATGTCAATATGCTGACATTTAATTTTACAAACAGAGGCTTGTTGTTGAGCCATGCATTAATCTTTTTTATCATTTATTGTATCTATCATACTTGCAAAGCCCGCAAATTCAAAAATCATCTTAACATTATCGGGAACATTAATTAAAGATAGTTTTCCGTTTTTTTCTTCAATTTTCCTTTGTAATATTAAAAAGGTTCTTAAACCGGCAGAAAAGACATATTCAACCTTTTTCATATCAAAAACTAAATGATTAATATCTGTCAAATCTAATTTATTAATTAAATCAGGTGAAGTATTTGGGTCAAGCCATCCTTTAAGTTTACAAGTTAAAGTGTCGTTTTCTTTAGATTGCTCGATGTGCAAGTTTTTAGTTTGTATTTCCATTTTTAACCTCATTTAATATATATTTCATTTATCGTATCTAAAACGATAAAAAAAGTCAAGCAAGAGAAATGAGTATATATAAAAAAATTTTTGTTAATAAATTATCTGAAAAATGCACTTAATTTTTTCATTTCATCAATTAATTTTTCTTCACCTTCAACATGATGATTTTGCATTAAGATTTCTCCGTTACAAATAACTGTATCAATACACGAACTGTCGGCCGAGTATACCATATTTGAAATTAAGTTATATTCGGGGACCAAAAAGTGATTATTCAGATTAACTAAAATGCAGTCGGCAAGTTTTCCTTCCTGTATAACTCCGGCATCAATACCAAACGCATTAGCACCATTTTTTGTAGCAATTTCGAATACATCGGTTGCGGCTCCGGCGGTCGGATTTTGTGCTTGAATTTTAGCCGAAAGTGCGCAAAGTTTCATTTCGCTTAACATACTTAACTCATTGTTAGAAGCCATACCATCTGTACCTAATGTAACCCTGCAACCTTTATCAAGGAGTTTTTGCAACATAAACATTCCCGAACATAATTTAAAGTTTGAAGACGGATTTGTGCATAACCACACACCTTTGTCGGCTAAAATATCAATATCATTATCATCAAGCCATACCGAGTGAGCCAATACGGTTTTATCAGATAATGCGCCGCATTTATCAAGATAAGCAATTGGGCTCATACCGTGTTCCTTAATGCAATCATCAACTTCTTTTTTGGTTTCGCAAGCGTGAATATGAAGACGCATATTATGTTCTTTGGCTAAATCTACATTAAATTTAATAAGTTTTTCCGAAACCGTATAAACAGCATGTATTGCCAAAACTTTTTGAATTAAATCGGGGTTAGGGTTCTTTAAGTTTAAAAAATTATTTATCTTTTCAATTTCAATTTTACATTTGTCTTTATTAAATAAATCACAAGCACCAAAAGAAAGTGCCGCACGTATTTTCATATCGGCAACGGCATTTAGTAATGGCTCCATACCAAAATACATATCCGAAAAGAAAACAGTGCCGGTTTTAATCATTTCCAAAATTGAAAACTTTGTAGCGGTATAAATCATTTCGTCGGTAAGTTTGGCTTCTCTGGGCCAAATATCATTATTAAGCCAATCAAATAAGTTTTTATCATCGCTTATACCTCTGAAAATGCTCATCGGAGCATGAGAATGATTGTTATAAAAAGCGGGTAAAATGGCTAAATCGGTACAATCAATAACATTGTCGGCTTTAATGGTTTGATTAGGCTCTATTTTTTTAAATTTATTTTCGGAGATTAAAATATCGGTTATTAAATTATTGTGTTTTACGTTTTTTAACAAAATAGACATTTTTCTTCTCCTTAAAAATTAAAATAATAATATATTATATTTTGCATAGACTAATAAAATGTTAAAAAAAACAATTTGGGGTTTTGTATATTAAAAATCAAACATTGACACATGTGTTAAATAATATTAAAATGCGATAACAAATGTTAAGGTAGGATTAGATGGCAACTTACAATAATGATACAGATTATACATCTTCAGATAGAACTATAAGAAGAGAAAATAAGCTTTTGAAAAAAATTTGGGTTGCTCTTACTGATAACGGATTGTATAAACGTTTAATAAATTCTAGATTAAATCCATACCATATGTTTTTATCAAGAGTAGAAGCAGAAACTTTGCAACAAGCAAAAAAAATTGCTCGAGCAAAAAATTATCCTTATCTGTTGTTTCGCAATGAAAAAGTCAGCACTGAATTAACATGTTCGGTTGATGAAGAATTTAGGCAATATGGCAATATAATACGTGGCGGATATGATGTTACAAATCGTATTCCGAGAAATAGCCGAGGGCAATTTGACCTTATGGCAGAAGAACCTATTGTGGTTGCAGTTTTGCCGATAAGTACTTCTTCTTTAGGTGGACATGTCGCAATGCAATATAAAGATAAAGTTGTAAATCGAAGAAGTATAAAAATGGATACCGCTCCGCTGTTTAAGACATATAGCCGTGTTGCTGATTATTATTTTTTATACCCTAGTCAATTAGGGATAGATACGACACAATTAGAAAGAGAAATGGAAAAAAACAATGTAAGATTTGGCGGTGAATATAGTTTTTTAAGAAATAATTGCGCAAAAGCAGTACATAGAGTTTTTAGCAACTTAGGCGTAAAAGATTTTAAATTAATGGTGCCGACACCGGGAAATAATCCTTTTGGAATTGGAATTAGAAGATGGTGCGAAAAAAACGGTGTGCATGTTAATTCTCAAGAAATGAGAGATTTGTATAAATATAACGATGTGCCGACACAAACGTCTAAAATATATGGTGAGATCAGGAAAAGGTATAACAGCCGTTTTAATAGATAAAAAATATAAATTTGGAGACTAAAATATGGAAAAACAAGAAGAAAACAAAGTATATCAAGAGG
>JAZRHJ010000205.1:0-1408 GCA_045644695.1 Alphaproteobacteria bacterium
TAATTGCCGATAAAATAATAAAATATTATCGTTTGTTAAATGTTGTTGAAGCAAATGATAATGTCAAAGTAACAACGCCTGATTCTACATTATATGCAGATAAAATGAAATCATATTTGTCATCTGACGGAAAATTAAATATTAAACAAATAGAAGCGTATGGTAATGTAAAAATTATAAATAATGAAAACACTTTGTATGCTGATAGAATGAAAGCAATTATGAATGCCAAAAGCAAAACAATAGAACAAATTGAAGCGTATGACAATGTTAAAATCGTTACGGTTGACGGTATTGCAAAAGGTGATTATGCCATTTATGAATTACCAAAGCATAAAATAGAATTAGTAGATAATGTATCTATTGAAAAAGATGGTAACGTTATTTATGGTCAAAAAGCTGTAACAGATTTAAAAACATCAATCAGCAAAATTATTACTTCTGATAAAAATAAGCAACGAGTATCAGGTGTGATTAAAGGGGCGTCAATTAAGGAACAAAAAAATGAAAAAAAATAGTCAAGAAAGTGTATTGGAAATTTTTAATATTGGCAAAAAATATAAAAACAGAACAGTTTTAAAAAATGTTTCTTTACATGTTAAAAGAGGTGAAGCTGTCGGTTTGTTGGGTCCTAATGGCGCCGGAAAAACTACTTGCTTTTACTGTGTTACCGGACTTATTACTCCGGATTATGGTGATGTGCATATCAATGGGGAAGATATAACCAGTATGCCTATGTATCGCCGAGCCCGTATGGGGATTGGCTATTTACCGCAAGAAGCATCAATTTTTAGAGCATTAAGCGTTGAAGATAATATTAAGGCTATTTTAGAAATTGTTGAAGAAAATGTAACTAAAAGAGAAAATAAGTTAGAAGAGTTGTTAAATGAGTTTTCTATTTCACATTTAAGAAAATCACCGGCGATAGCCTTATCGGGCGGTGAAAGACGAAGACTTGAAATTGCCAGAGCACTTGCTAGTAATCCCGATTTTATATTACTTGACGAGCCTCTTGCCGGTATTGATCCGATTGCAGTCGGTGAAATAAGATCTTTGGTATCTCAACTAAAAAATAGGGGGTTAGGCGTTCTTATAACCGACCATAATGTTCGAGAAACATTAGATATTATTGATAGAGCATATATATTGCATGGTGGGACGGTTTTGATGGAAGGTACACCTGAAGAAATAGTTGCCAGTAAAGAAGTAAGAAAAGTATATCTTGGTGATAACTTTTCTTTATAATATGATAAAAAGTTTTATATAACTTGAATAAACGCACATAATAATTATATTTGGGGTATCCGATAATAATAAATATGTATTAACAGCAAACAGATTTTATTTGAAACGGATGAAAATCCTACAACATGTAATATTGTTTGTTTTAGGTAGAAAAAGAGGAGTT
>JAZRHJ010000206.1:0-6871 GCA_045644695.1 Alphaproteobacteria bacterium
TTCATCTGAAAGTTTCATATTTCTTTCTTTGGCCATGTCATAAGCCAGTTGATATCCTTTAGAATAGATATATGAATCTTTTTCTAAAATTTCATCTAATGCCTCATTAATAACACTATGATAATGATTATAATCTTCACTTAAATCGTCATCATCATCATGATTAAGACCTAAACTTTCTTTTTGGGCTCTGTTAACATCATATCCGAAAGGAAGTTTTTGTAAAGCCTTGAACATTTTATAATAAGGAATAGCACGTTCATATTCGGCTCTGCTTATTTCGACATCAGATTGATTTCTGGTTGCAAATTCAATTGCACTACGCATTTCACGCAATTTTTGCAATTTGTAACGAATGCGTCTTGCATTTTCTTCGGCGTTCGGATGTTTGCTGCCTTCAAGCATGCCAATGCATAACATAAGTTCGACTTCTCTTTGGTTGGTGTTATCTAAAAAGTCATTGCGCAACTCTAAATCTTCTTTAGAAACAAAGCCGTCATTCATATTTTTTAAGATATCGGTGGTTTCATCTAACCATGAAAAATATTCTTCAATAGAACTAGTGCCGCTATTAATGTTTTCAATACTCATTGCCATTTCGGAAATAGTATCATTAATTTCATTTTGATCAAGAGACGGGTCGAGATGTTCAATATTTCTGGCTAATTCATAACGTAAATCAGAAGCAGTAATTTCTCTACCGGCAATGGCTATTTTTCTGTTTTCAGGAGCAAAAATTGCTTGTAAAGTGGTTTTTCTTAATTGTGATTCACTCAAATCGGTATATGTTTGTTTAAGAGCGTGTTTAATGAGTTCGCTGTTTTTTTTGCGAACATAAGAGATAGAATTATCTTCTTGATGAGTTTCGAATATTATATTTTTATCTACATCCATACCGTGCTCTCTAACTTTATTAGTCTTCAAAAATTATTTTCCCTTGTTCTAACCAAATAATTTTATCAATTATCCAATTGCTTATTTGCTCAATTTTTTCCAATTCGATTCCCATAGCAATACCTGCATGACCTATAAATAATGTTTCCTCATCGGTTAAGTCACTGTCAGAATGACCAAGTAAACACATTTCTTTTATAAGTTCTAAACAAACTCTTCTGTTATTTAACTTTTTTAAATCAATTAAAATTTGCTCTTGAGTAGTTTCTTTAAAAATTTGTTCAGATTGTTCAATTTTATATGTTTTAGCTAAATCTGTAATACGCTTTATTTCTTCTTCATCACGAGAACCATCAATATTGGCAAGAAAAAACAATGTATTAAGGAAAATAATCTTATGTTCTTGAGAAAGCGATTTTACAACATTATTTGCTTCTAAAGTTTCTGTATAATTCATTTTAACACTCCAAAATTACCTGTATTTGCCATAATAGTGGAAAAATAAGTTTTTTTCAATAAAAAAAGATGCTTAAATAAAAGAAAAAAATGTTTGAAAAAAATTAATCAATGTCATAGCATAATAAAAAAATATAACAGAAGAAAAGAGATTATGAGTAAAAAATTTTTTATTAAAACTTTTGGCTGTCAGATGAATGTATACGATTCTCATCGTATGGCCATTATGCTTGAAAATTTAGGTATGAGCGAAACAATGCTTCAACAAGATGCCGATTTGGTATTGTTTAATACATGCCATATCAGAGAAAAGGCGGCAGAAAAAGTTTTTTCAGATTTGGGGCGAGCATATCTTATAAAACAAGAACGCGCCGAATTAGGTAAAGATACCGTTATCGGTATAACAGGGTGTGTCGTACAAGCAGAAGATGAACAAATTGCAAAACGTGCACCGTACGTTGATTTTGCATTAGGTCCACTTACTTATCATCGTTTACCGGAAGTCTTGGCAAAAATTTATAAAGAAAAAGGAACAACCGTCATGGATACAGATTTTCCTGCCGAAGCCAAATTCGACTTTTTGCCTCAAAATAGAGCAGAGGGTGGTTGTTCATTTTTAGCGGTGCAAGAAGGATGCAATAATTTTTGCACATATTGTGTAGTACCCTATACCAGAGGCGCCGAATATTCTCGTCCGGTTGAAGAAGTGCTTGAAGAAGCAAAACACTTGATACAAACAGGTACACTTGAAATAAATTTATTAGGGCAAAATGTAAATTCTTATCATGGAGAAGACGCAAACGGAAAAGAGCGTAATTTTGCATATTTACTTAATCGCTTATCTGAACTTGACGGTTTGAAGCGTTTAAGATATACAACATCATATCCGGCAGATGTCGATGACGATTTAATAGAATGTCATCGCAGTTTAAAACAATTGATGCCATATTTGCATTTACCGGTACAAGCAGGATCTGATAAAATATTAAAAGCAATGAACAGAAGACATAACCGCACACAATATTTGGAAAAAGTGGAAAAGTTAACAAATGCAAATCCTGATTTGAAAATGTCATCAGATTTTATTGTAGGTTTTCCCGGTGAAACCGATGAAGATTTTGAACAAACATTAAGTTTGGTGAATGAAGTAAAATATATTCAGGCTTTTTCATTTAAATATAGTCGCCGAGCAGGAACTCCGGCTGCAATAATGCCTAATCAGGTAGAAGAAAAAGTAAAAAAACAAAGATTAGATATTTTGCAAAAACTATTGTTTGATTATCAAACAAAGTTTAATTTATCTTGTATAGGAAAAGAATTTGATGTTTTGTTTGAACAAAACGGACGTCACAAAGGGCAACTTATCGGCAGAACACCATACATGCAAAATTTGTATGCCAAAGCCGATAAAAATCTGTTAAATAAAATTGTACGCGTTAAGGTAGAAGACGCAACAACTAATTCATTATGTGGAAAGGTATTATAACATGGCAGAACTTAATATGGAACTATTTAACAATCAGTTGGTACAAAAACTTGTCGGCGTTGCCGATGCAAATTTAAGGCTGATTGAAAAAATGCTTAACGTGGAAATTTTATGTTTTGGAAATCAGGTCACATTAAAAGGCGCTCAAAAAGATATTGAAAATGCAAAAAATGCAATAAATATTTTGTATGATAAAGTGAGTAAAAGCGTAGAAGTTGGCGAACAAGAAGTTAAAGCAGCCGTAAGAATATGCTCGGGTGCTCACGATGAAGATGAAGCACAAAACTTAAATGAAATTGTTTTAAAAACCAAAAAACGTTATATTTATCCTCGCTCGGCTACACAAGCAAAATATATTCAAGAAATGCTTAAAAATGAGTTGGTTTTCGGACTGGGACCTGCTGGTACCGGTAAAACATATTTAGCGGTTGCTTTAGCGGTTTCTATGATGCTTGAAGGCGCAGTAGATAAAATTATATTGTCTCGACCGGCAGTGGAAGCAGGAGAAAATTTGGGTTTCTTACCCGGTGACTTAAAAGAAAAGGTAGACCCTTATTTAAGACCTTTGTATGATGCTTTATATGAAATGTTACCTGCAGAACAGGTAGATAAAAAATTAGCCCTTGGCGAAATTGAAATAGCACCGCTTGCATTTATGCGCGGACGTACGCTTTCGAACGCATTTGTTATTTTAGATGAGGCACAAAATACAACACCTATGCAAATGAAAATGTTTTTGACCAGATTGGGAGAAAATTCACGTATGGTTGTAAATGGTGACTTAAGTCAGGTTGACCTTCCGAGAGGAACTGTTTCGGGCTTGAGAGATGCATTAGATACGTTAAAAAATATACATAACATAAGTTCGGTAACTTTTGGCGCTAATGATGTTGTAAGGCACGGATTGGTTGCAAAAATTGTTAAAGCATACGAAGAAAAAAGTAAAAAATTACACGATGAATAGTTTTGATATATTTTTAACGGTTGATGATCCTCGTTGGACGACGGCAATTGAAAAAATTGCCGTCGTTACGGAAAATGTAAAAAATGTTGTTGTGGAAACAGTGTTTTCTGAAGTCGAGTATCTTCATTTGGCAAAAGATTTTACGGTAAATTTATGTTTAAGCGATGATGATACGGTTCATAAACTTAATCTTGAATTTAGAAATATGGATAAGCCTACAAATGTTTTATCTTTTGCAAATATTGACGGCGATGACTTTGAGGATATGTTAAATCATGAAAATATTGTTGAAATGGGCGATATTATTATTGCTTATGAAACAATGCAAAAACAGTCGAAAGAACAGGAAATAAGTTTGGAACATCATTTTTGTCATTTATGGACGCATGGCCTTTTACATCTTTTAGGATATGACCATATTGACGATAATGATAGAATTGAAATGGAAAAACTAGAAATAATAATATTAGAAAAATTAGGAATTAAAAATCCTTATCGGGAATAAGTTTTTGAAAAATATAATTGATATATCGGTTGCAAATTATAAAAAAACCGCGTTTATAACCGGAGCAATGTCTGCTTTGGCATTTCCTCCCGTTTATGCTTTATTTTTGTTTTTTATTGCTACCGTTATCTCACTTAAAATTGCGGATAAATTAAGTACATATAAAAAAGTTTGTACATACGGCTATTTATTTGGTTTTGCTCATTTTGTTACAGGGTTATATTGGATAGCAAATGCACTATTGGTAGATTTTGTAAAATTTGCATGGCTTTATCCCATAACACTGATAAGCATCGGCGCTTTTTTCGGATTATTTATTATTCCGTCTTTTACTATGTGGCATTATTTTAAGAGAAAAAATGTTTGGATAAAAATTGTTGCATTTGCTTGCACGTGGGTTGTTTTGGAATGGGTTAGGAGTTTTATTTTTACGGGGTTTCCATGGAATATGCTGGGAACAACATTGGCATTTGATGAAATTTTTATACAGACAGCATCTATATGGGGAACATATGGACTAAGTTTTATTGTGCTGATATTAACTGGTTCTCTTTATGCTGTATGTAACAAAAAACATAAATCAGGAATAGTTATATTTGCTACACTTTGCATGTTTTTAAGCATATACGGATATTGGCGAATAAATAAGTATGAAAATATAACTTCAGATATTAAAGTAAGACTTGTACAACCCAGTATTCCGCAAAGTATGAAGTGGAATAAAACAGAGTTGGAAAAAAACTTTTATGAGTATGTAAATTTAAGCAAAAGCGCAAACATTGAAGATATAGACTTTGTAATTTGGGGAGAAACGGCTTTATCATTTGATATAAAGTATGATAATAAATATAAATCGGCTATCAAAGAAGCGATACCGAGTAGGGGCTATTTAATTACCGGATTGGTTCGTTTTGACGATTATTACAGACCATATAATTCAATGTACGTGTACGATAAAGATGCAAATGTGGTAAATTTTTATGATAAAAATCATTTGGTTCCGTTTGGTGAGTATATTCCGCTTAGGGAATATCTTCCAAAGTGGGTTAGGCCAATAGCAAACAATATTGCCGAGTTTGCAACAAGTGAAAAATTTAAAAACATTAAAATAGATAAATATCCTCCGTTTGGAGCGCTTATTTGTTATGAAATTATTTTTCCGGATAATGTTGTAAATCGTAAAAATAAACCAAATTGGTTAGTGGTTTTAACCAATGACGGATGGTATGGTAAAAGTAGCGGACCGTATCAACATTTGGTATCGGCGCAAATGCGTGCTGTTGAAGAGGGTATAAGTGTTGTAAGAAGTGCAAATTCTGGTATCAGTGCGGTAATTAATCCGTTGGGACATATTGTAAAAAAAATAGATTTGCACGATAAAGGGTATATAGATGTTTTTTTACCTGAAAATCTTGAAATAAATACAATATATTCGAATGTTGGTAATGTAAGTATAGTCGGTTTTATGTTGCTGTGTATAGTCTTTTTATTTATTGTGAGCATGCCTCGAAAAATGTTTAAAAATATTATTTAGTTGACTTAAATTGTATACAATGTTATATAGAGTGCATGCAATCTGTTGTAAGAAAGGACTTTAATTATGAAAAATGAGGCAGACCTGTTTGATGCTGTAAAATCTACTAGCGGTGCACCAAATCCTGTGGATGTACACGTGGGAAACAGAATACGTTTGCGCCGTACGCTTTTAGGCTATACTCAACAGTTTATGGCTCGTAAATTGGGACTTACTTTCCAACAAATTCAAAAATATGAAAGAGGATGTAATAGAGTTGGTGCAAGTCGTTTATGGGATATAAGTAAGGTTTTAAATGTTCCGATGGATTTTTTCTTTGAAGAAATGGGAAAGGATATCGAAAATCAAAGTCCGATGATGCAAATAATACCCGATAATGAGAGTTGTTTAATGCTTAATGAAGAAGTTAAACAGATTGATATAGACCCTATGAAAAGACAAGAAACAATTGAGTTGGTACGTGCATATTATCGCATAACAAACAGAGCACTGGCAAAACAACTCTTCGATTTAATTGTTTCATTATCAAAAACAAGTTCAAAACTTGCCGATGAATAAGTCTTGGAAAATAAATTAAATTAATATAATAATATTCCCTGTAAATTTGTTATGGGGAATTTTTTTATGCAAGAAAATAATCAGCCTAAATTTTTTGGTCGACGCAAAGGGCGTATCATAAGAAAAACCAAAAGTACGTTATTGGATAAATTTTTGCCATTGGTTAAAATTGATGATAAAACTGTTTTTGATAAAAATACCATGTTTGGTAAGCCTGTTGAGAAAATAAATTTGGAGATAGGTTTTGGCGATGGTGTTCATCTGGCAGGTCAGGCTCAAAATAATCCGAATATAGGTTTTATCGGAATTGAAGTTTTTCAAAACGGTGTTGCAAATTTATTGACTTTAATTACAGGGATAAAAGAAGGAAAAGATTTGCCCGAACAATTTACATTAACGGAAAACAGAGAAGACAATATCAGAATTTTTGATGATGATGCCAGATTACTTTTTAGCAAAATTCCGGATGGTTTT
>JAZRHJ010000207.1:0-5826 GCA_045644695.1 Alphaproteobacteria bacterium
ATTGGTATCAGTAAGTAATTTGTGTAACAAACTTAAAACTTAAAAACAAAAAACAATGAACAATATTATATGCTTATCACCAATATGGACCATTGTGTTCATCTTGGCCGCGCTTGTTCTTTGCATTACTCTTTGTTGGAATAAAATTTCCGCATTGTGGAATAATATTAGAATAGCGCCCCAAAAAATCCTTTGGCTAAAAAACTTAAAAGAGTTTTTAACTGATAACATATGGATAATAATTGCCAGAGAAATAATGGCAATAATTCTGCTCTTGTATGCTGTAAAATTGTGCGAAGGAGCATATTGGGTGCTGATTGCAGGCGGTATAATTACTTTTTCTGTTCTTCTTTCAACAATCATAATGACAGAACCATCTGGCAACGAGTTGAAAGAGATATTAAAAATTCATCTGTTGTTTGCCGTTTTGCTCGCATTTGTTGTTATCTCAGGATATGCATTCTTATGTGTTTCGGCATCAACAGCATTTATATGCCTTATTTGTGCGATAATAGCAGCAATTGTGTTACCTAAAACATCGCAACGCGAAAAATAAATTTCAATGTAAAAAAAATAACCCCCTGCTTGGCATGGGGTTATTTTTTTATTTCCTGATTTTTTTAAGCCATTTTTGTATATTCTGATTATGCTCTTTCAATGTTTTAGAAAAATTATGTCCGCCATCTCCGTCTGCGACAAAATAAAAATACGGAGTTTTAAGCGGATTCGCTGCCGCCTTAAGTGCCTCTATACCGACATTGCAAATAGGTTTAGGCGGAAGCCCCGCATATTTATATGTGTTGTACGGACTGTCAATTTGTAAATCTTTCTTCTTTAACGAACGATTTAATTCCGATTTTCCTAAAGTTAAAGCATAAATTACTGTCGGATCGGTTTGCAAAAGCATATTTTTGTTTAGCCTATTTACAAAAACCGAAGCAACTTTTGCCCTTTCAGAATTAACTCCTGTTTCTTTTTCTATTATTGATGCCAAAATAAGCAACTCTTCTTTAGATTTAAGAGGTAAGTTATCTTGCCTTTCTTGCCAAATTTTTAACAAATTTTCTTCCAATGCTTTTTGTGCCTGCTTAATGATATCGGCCTTTTCGGTTCCCTTGTAGAAATAATATGTTTCCGGTAAAAGTGTTCCCTCTTCAACTTCAAAATTTATATCTCCGACTAAAAACTTATTATCATTAATCAGGTTTACAATTTGATGCGAAGTTAATCCTTCCGGAATGGTAATTTTATACATCACAACCTTACCTGATGAAATTTTTTCCAATATATTCATCAAAGACATATCCGGCTCAATTAAAAATTCGCCTGCTTTAAGTTTTTTATCAAAACCATAAACCCTAACCGCTAACCTGACAATCAGTTCATTTATCGCCAAACTATTTTGCATTAATTGTCTGGCTAATGTTCTTGCTCCTGCCCCTTGAGGCATCTCAATAACAATATCTTCTCTAATCGGCAAAGGCTTTTTTACAAAGTTATCAAACCAGGAAACTAAAAGCGCAATTGCCAATATACCAAACAGACATAAAAAAAACAATTTTCTCATTATTACACTTTCAAACCAAAAATTAAAAAATGTATACGCTAAAGACCTTAATTTTTTGTTTAGCGATACAAAAAAAGTTTATTACCATTTGTTTTAAGCCATTTTTTACCGATTGAAGCATCGGGATACAACTCTTTAACACATTTCCAAAACGCATACGAATGATTTTTATGCTTCAGATGTGCCACCTCATGCGCAACCAAATATTTAATTACACTTTCAGGGGCGAGAGCAATTCGCCAACTGTAATTTATATTGTTTAAACTTGAGCAACTTCCCCAACGCGATTTTGTATCTTTTATTTGCACGTTCTCAATTTTACAATCTATTTGTTTTGCAAAATTATCCGAAAGAACAAAAAATTCTTTTTTTGCTTGCTTTTTAATATAATCTTTTACTCGTCTGTGTAAAAAAATCATATCGCCGCTAACATAAAGTGTATCATTTTCTAAATATGTAGCCTTATGCGAATTAGCAATATGTACAATTTTTACGCTTTTTCCGAACAAACTGATGTTTTCATTATTTTCAAAATCTTTAGTTTTAGGAATTTTTGCTAAGTGTTCAATTATCCAATCTTGCTTTGATAAAACAAATTCGTAGGCTTTTTTTACCGAGCAAAATTTTGGCATGGTTAATACCGCTTGCGCATTTTTACTGTCAATACGCAAAGTAAGACGTTTATATTTAAACGAACTCATAACTTTTAAATCAAAATCGAACGCTTTTTCTAAATCAAAGGTCTTGCCAGTCAACAACGTAATTTTCATAGTCATCAACCTCCGATTCGTTAACAACTTCTCTATTTACAAGAGAAAAACCCTGTTCATGAACGCTTGATGCATTTCCCGTAATTAAGGGGTGCCAATTAGGCAAATCATATCCATTATCTAAAAGCCAATATGCGCAAGTTTTAGGCAACCAACGCGGTTTTTCCCTAACCGCATTTAAGTCAATATCACGACAATCGGGCACAACCTCAAAACGATGCTGATATATTTTGCATAAACAATTTTTACAATTTAAAAAACGACAATGAGTGTTGGTAAATTTAATTTTACCTTTAATTTCCAATTTATTTAAGCAACATTTACCGCAACCGTCACATAAAAGTTCCCATTCGGTTTTATTCATATCTTCAAGTTTTTTTGTTTTCCAAAAATATGGTTCTACTCCGCTTAAATCAGTATAGCGGTCTTGAGGATTATACTCTGTTTCTATTACCAATTCTTTCTTACTCATAAATCATCCCAATCAACAATATAATCTTCTATATTATCCGGATTAATAATTGTTTCACTGACACAACGCCCCTTAATTGATTTAGATTTTATATCAGGCGCATTTTCAAACAACTTTCTGTATGCACAAGTTTTAGGCATCCATTTAATTTTATCTACATTATCTTTTGTAAGTTTTAAGCACTCGGGAACTAAATTGCACCTGTTTTCATAAACCGAGCATTTGCATGTTTCCTGATTAAAATATTTACAAACCACATTGGTATAATATATTTCATCGGTATCTTCGTCTTGAAGTTTTATCAAGCAACATTTACCACAATTTGAGCAAATATTTTCCCATTCTTCTTCGGTATATTCTTCAATTTTTTTCATAACTAACCTATCTGTTCAGGCAAATGTTCTTCATTGGCCAAATTACCGAATTGAGCATAATCACCATTCCAAAACAGACGAACCGTACCTGTTGGACCATGACGTTGCTTACCGATAATTACTTCAGCCAAATTTGCAGTTTCGCGGTCACGTTTTTTCCAATCTTCAATTCTTTGCTGAAATTTTTCAACTGTTTCATTATTTTTTTGTTTTGGTTCTTCATTTTTAAGATAATAGTTTTCGCGATATACAAACATAACTATATCGGCATCTTGTTCGATAGAGCCCGATTCTCTTAAGTCTGACATTAACGGACGCTTGTCGTCACGTTGCTCAACACCACGATTAAGTTGTGATAAAGCAATTACCGGCACTTTTAACTCTTTAGCCATAATTTTTAAACCACGAGAAATTTCCGACAATTCTTGCACACGATTACCTTCGTTTTTCTTATTTGAACTTCCGGTAATAAGTTGAATATAGTCAATAACAATAAGCCCCAAACCTTTTGAACGTTTAAGACGTCGGGCTCGAGTACGAATTGCATTAATCGTTACCCCTGGAGTATCATCAATGTATAAAGGTATGGTTTCTAGTTCTCGCACTGCGGCAGCAATACGTGTAAATTGCGCATTATCCAGTTCGCCGGTGCGCATTTTATTACCAGGTGTTTGCGTAACGGTCGATAAAATACGAGATGCGAGTTGGTCGGCTGACATTTCAAGTGAAAAAAACGCCACACCCTTATCATGCGTCTCCATATCTTTTGCCCTGCTCATATATTCTGCCACATTATAAGCAATATTGGTTGCAAGAGCGGTTTTTCCCATCGCAGGACGGCCGGCAATAATAATCAAGTCCGAATTATTAAGACCACCGGTTTTATAGTCTAACTTATCAAGACCGGTCGGTAACCCCGATATTTTACCTTCTTTTTGAAAAGCGTGTTCAATATAGCCCAGAGAAGATGTCAAAGCCGTCGAAAAATCAATAAAACCGCCTTGAGTTTCACCTTGATCGGATAAATTAAACAGTTGCTGTTCTGCCGCTTCAATTTGATCGGTTGCCGACAACTCGGCGCTTTCTTTGAACGCATTATTTATAATGTCCGAACCGGTGTTTATAAGTTCACGACGTAAATATTTATCATAAATAAATTGTCCGTAATATTCGACATTAGTCATAATTGAAGCACTGTCGGCAAGTTTTATCAAATAATTTGCTCCACCGACATCATTTAAAATGCCCTCTTGCTCTAAATAGTTTTTCAGAGTAATAACATCGGCTGTATGCCCTCTGGTAATCAACAAAGACATTACATCAAAAATTTTTGCATGTGTAGAATCAGCAAAATGTTTTGCTTTTAAAAAATCAGACACTTTTTCAAAGGCCTTATTATTTGCTAAAATTGCGCCTATTAATGCTTGCTCTGCTTCTATATTTTTCGGCAATTTTGAGGTATCTATTTTTTCCATTTTAAGTCCGTAAATAAAAGTAATTATCAATTACACTTTTGATACATTTTTTTATTTAAATCAGCATAAAAAAAATTATCCCTGTGGATAACGGGGATAACAAACAATTATGCAACATGCTACAAAAATTAAGCCGATTGAAGCATATTTTGAAACGTATCTTTTACTTGATAAACTTCCGGTCCACTGAGAACCCTATCTGTCGGAATTTCGGGATCAATAACCAAATTTACCATATTTATCATCAACTTTTCTTTTAATGTTTCTTCATACAAACCTTGTTCTGGAAGTTCAATATTGTATAAAAGTTCCAAAAAAGTTTCTTGTTTTGATGTTTTAATTAAATCAAATTGCAAATCTTGTGTTTGTCTCGGCAAATAATGTCCGCTTTCATCCATAACCCTTAAAGATTTTAAAACCTTATAAAAATCTTCAAAATCAGGATTAGCCAACACCTGTAAACCATCTAAATCTGTCATGGCAAAAGGATCAAACTTACTTAATATTTCTAAGCGTAGTTTGTTTCTGTAAACTTCTGGCGCCGTCGACGGCAATTTATCATAGGGTTTAGGCCCAAACATTTAAGACTGCTCCTTTTATAATTGTTAAACTTAACAAAATTTTATCTTATTGTAAACACATAAAATTAATATTTTTAAGTTCTTTGCACTTTTTTATTTACCATTTGTTGATTAAATATAAATTATAATCATTAAAATTTTGTAATTTTTTAAAAGGTAGTATTATGAAAAAAAATTTAATTGACGTAATTAATTATGGTCTGGTACCAACAGTTGTAGAACAAACTTCAAAAGGAGAACGTTCTTTTGATATTTTTTCTCGTCTCTTAAAAGAACGCATTATCTTTTTAACCGGTGAGGTTAATGATGATGTAGCCTCTTTAGTGTGCGCACAACTTTTGTTTTTAGAGTCGGAAAACCCTAAAAAAGACATTTATTTATACATCAATTCACCCGGCGGAGTTGTTACATCAGGTCTTGCAATATATGATACTATGCAATATATTTCTTGCGACGTTTCAACACTTTGCATAGGGCAAGCATGCTCAATGGGGTCTTTTCTGTTAGCCGGCGGAGCAAAAGGTAAAAGATATTCTCTACCCAATTCACAAATTATGATTCATCAACCTTCCGGTGGGGCAAAAGGA
>JAZRHJ010000208.1:0-8845 GCA_045644695.1 Alphaproteobacteria bacterium
TATCTTTGTAGTGTGCTTCGAGTTTATTACGAACATCAACCAATTCTTGATATAAGTGAGGCCATTTTTCTTCTAAAGATGTACCATCATTAATAGAAGCCATCGGTTGCGGAGTTCTGATACCGGCAACAACGTCTTCACCTTGTGCATTAATTAAATATTCACCGTAGTAAATATTTTCACCTGTTGCCGGGTCACGAGAGAAGCATACCCCTGTTGCACAAACATCACCTGCATTACCGAACACCATGGTTTGAACGTTAACGGCAGTACCCCAGTCACCAGGAATATTGTTTAATTTACGATATGTAATGGCACGAGCAGCCATCCAAGAACCAAATACAGCACCAATACCTGCCCACAATTGATCCCATGGATCTTGAGGAACAACTTTACCTAATTTAGCGCCGATTTCTTTATATTCTTTAACAAGTTCTTTTAAATCTTCAGCTGTTAAATCTGTATCCGAAGCATATCCTTTAGATTTTTTCATATTTTCCAATGCTTCTTCATACAAATCAATATCTGCACCTAACACAACGTCAGAGAACATTTGTAAGAAACGACGATAAGAGTCGTAAGCAAATCTTTCGCTGCCAGATGCTTTTGCCAAAGCCTTAACTGTTTCATCGTTTAAGCCGAGGTTCAAAACGGTATCCATCATACCGGGCATTGAAACTCTGGCACCTGAACGAACAGAAAACAATAACGGATTTTCAGAGTCGGCAAATTTTTTGCCCATAATTGTCTCAACGTGTGCAACTGCAGCACGAACCTGATCTTTCAAATCTGAAGGATAAGTTTTGTTATTGTCATAGTAATATGTACAAACTTCTGTTGTTACAGTAAATCCCGGAGGAACAGGCATACCAACCACATTCATTTCAGCAAGGTTAGCACCTTTACCACCGAGTAAATTTTTCATAGAAGCATCGCCTTCGGCTTTGCCGTTACCAAATGTATAAACCCATTTACTCATGGTTACAAAAGCTCCTTTCGCAGCTATCTTAAGTTAAACACATAGCCGTATCAAAATAGCAATACTTCAACACGACCAAAATTAAAAAAATTCAATTCGGCTCAAATTTATACTACTAATTTAGATTCTTCAAGCAAAAAATTTAAGATATGTAATAATTTATAAATACTTTGGATATAAAATACAATTGCATTTTTGACAAAACTATGCTAAAGTGCAGTTATCAAAAAATAAGGGATAAAATAATGGATATCAGAAAACTTAAAGCAAAAATTTTAGATGAATTTTATGATGCACATAAAATTATGACTGGCACATTGCAAGAAGAACAAGAAAGGCAAGATTATTTGCAAGGAATTTGCCAGCGTTTAATGGGAAATGAACTTGATTTTGAGCAATATCCGGTTTATTTTTGCATAGTTGATGATAAACAACCTAATGCTGCATTTATACCGCCTAAAAGGGCAAAAAAATTAGAAGAAGATACTTGGTCCACACCTACCGAAGAAGAAATTAAGGAAGCTGCAAGAGAACAATATCCAACCATATTTGTAACAAAAGGTTTGCTTGAAATGGTCGAAAACGAAGACCAACTTGCATACATATTAGGGCACGAATTGGGTCATTTACGGCAAGATTTTTTGCATCATCATGATAATAGAAGCAATTCCAAAATGGAAGAAATAACATCAGATTTAAATTCTTTTGAAATGATGACTAAGGCACGATATGACATTAACGAAGGTCGAAAAATAGCGGCTCGCATATTCTCTGGCAATAAAGAATATGATCTTTTACAGGAAATTATATCGGCTGCACTTGATGCACACCCCAATAACGAAAGCAGGCTTAATGCTATTGATGTTAAAATAAAATCCATTGAAGATAATTATCAAAAACAAAATGTTAACATTAATGATTTTTCTGTAACACCCATAGATGAAAAATTTTTATCCGATTCTAAACGCAATAGATACGTCTCTTGTTTTGAAAAAGAATTAACCGATTTAGGCTATTATCAAGCTGCTCTACCCCAAAAACAAGAAATTTTAATTTCGTATTTAAAAAAAATACATGATAACGCTCAATATAGAAGATATAAACACGATGGTCTAAAGCCACATTATTATGCTGCAATACATACAATAATTATTAATCATATTGCTTCACTTTATGAGCAAATGCCAAGAAAAGTAATAAAGCAAAGCGATGCCGATTATTTTTCCGGACCCTTAACTACATTTGAGCGAAGTGAATCTTATGATAAATGGATTGACATCATCGGAAAAGAATATTGCGATATAAATGCATCAGGCTATGTTGTACCTCTATATGCAAATCGTCGACAAGAAATTTTAGGTTCTTTTCCTTTTAAAATTGTTCCTAACGAAGAATATGAAAAAGAATTTGCCATTGAAGAGCTAAAGAGACAAAAACAGCGCGAAAATATCAGTAACGGAACAGATTTGAGTGTTATGTTTTGGGATAAAATTAACCTTATGGCAAGCACACCTCCTTATTTATTTGATGCATACACACGTCTTGCCATCGCTCCGTTACAAGATATTGATATATCAAAAACCGAAATTGGTAAATTAGCAATTGCCGAAATGGAAAGTCTAGATTCTTCCGAGCGAGTTGTAGGACAATATTCAAACTATATATTATACAGTCAGTATAATTCTTCCGATCTTAAATTACCAGAAAATTTTTCTATACCTGCAGTAAAAACAATTTACTCAAAATATTTTTATACTTTTGATCCTAAAAAATTCCCTAAGTTAGATCTTGAAGCGACACCAAATCCTACTATTAAAAAAATTCCTCATCAAATACTTAATAATTCTTCTTGTAATACGATGTTAGGAGTTAGCTCGAACCAAGAAACTCAAGATGTTTACTCAGTAACTTTTAATCCGTATTATCAAGATATATATGACCGTCGCAATGAAGAAAATTTGTGGACATATTTTATTGATAAAGACGGAAATATACTAGATTCTTTTTCTTACGACCAATTAGCGAATAAAACAACTCAACTTATCGAACACAAAAAACAAGAAATTTATAAAAAACTTGCCGATAAAGTGAAATCCGATTATGCAAAATTTAAGGCATTAAAGCAAAATCCAGATACCCCCGATATAACAAGTTCAGATTTATCGCGGCTTAAAAGATACACAGGACTTTATGAAACATCAAGAAAATCAAATAAATATGAAGACTTTGATGCCGGAATTGATATTACAAACCCCGATATACAATATCAGAAAGAAGGTCTCAATCGCATAATTGATAATAGGTTATCCAACGAAGAAAAAAAGAAACTTCTAGAAGAATCAGGTTTAACTCGTGATGATTTTGAGCGCATTTTTTTCTTATCTGATGCCGATTTCAAAACCGCCATCATGCCATATCTTAGCAAAGAAGAACAAGAATTTGTATCCCTTTCATATAATCCGGAAAATGATAAAATAGTCTTTGATGCAATATGTAAGGATATGGAAAAAAGCCAATATTCTTATATCTGGACATCGCAAAGAACAGAAGATTATCGTAGATACACACCTAATAATTACAGTGTCTTGCACAAGCATTTTTATTCGCATTACACTAATGAGCAATTAGTTCAATATTATAAAAAGTTTTTTGAAATAACACCCTACGATGATAAAAACTATGATTGTTATAATGCCTCGGCCACTGCTATCACTTTAGATATGCATCACTTATTGTTACATATTGAACGTCAGGTTCGAGATAATCCGAATATAGAATATAAAAATCTTGATTTTTCCGATTATCAACCGCTATTTGCCGAAACAGTATCAAAAAATATTGGCATCCCAACAGATTTATCAAATTTCACTTTAAGCAATTATGATCAAATGCCATCGCACCATCATACGTTTATGGAATATGCTCTTACATTACATATATTAAAAGGAGAAACAAATAGGATAAATATAAAAGATTGTTTTAATTTTTCAAGTTTTTATACCACAAATTTTACAGAAGTCGTAAAAGAAAAATTTGAACCGTTTTTACTAAATAGAGAAAATTATCCTCAAGACACTTTAGATGCCGTACAGACATTTTCAAAAATCCCCTCAAAATTGCATGACATAGAAAAAAGCGGATACTTTATTATAGATATAATTAAACAAGAAAAAGATCCAAAAACAGCACTACATGCAACTCTTAAGTTTTTAGAAATAATAAAGCATAATAATTCTAAAGAAATGAACAAACTAAAAGACGAATTATTACAAGACAATATAATATTTGATAAAAATCTGCCTCTAATTAATCGTATCGCCGCGTATCAGCAAATTAACAAGTTTTCAGGATTTGCTGACGATTATAAAATACAGAACAAACTGCTAAATGGTTTTATTGAAGAAATTGAAACCATAAAAGACCCTGTTGAGCGAAATGCGCATTATGATATATTTATCAGTAAAGAGCACCGCATTTCAGATCCCGACATCAGAAGACATTTTCAACGTTTATGGGTAGAAAGTGCTTTTGAAGCCTGCGGCAGACAAATTGACGACAATTCGGAGGCCTTACATGAAAAAATAAAATTTTATACATCTAAACTAAACGCTTCTTATATAAAAGAAGAATTCAATACAAGAAAAACAATAGAAAATGTTAATATTGCTGATCGCATCGAAATTGCAAAAATGTTGGCAGATCGCTTCGTATCGCAAGAAAAACTCTCCTTAATGATTAAGCCTAAACCGGCAAGTTTTGATGAAATGGAACAAGGAAGCAGATCAGAATATAGTAACACAATCGCCGGCTTTGATGTTGTTAAGACATTAATTAAAGAAGATAGACAAGAAGCGTCTGAATTAATTAATTTCTTGCTTTCAAAAGGTACAATGCCCCAATGTCAAGAATATTATGAACACATAAATAAAAAGGTAGAAGACAGAACAAACACTTCAGCAAATATATCTCCCGAAACACTACAAGTTTTACATCGCGAATTTTGGGGATATCCGTTAGAAGCACGAGCGGTATTGATAAATGACTTGCTTTATTCTGCCTCATCACGCAATAACGAAAATCGCTGGGAAGATATTTTCAAAAATGTTGCTCCTCGAATTTTCCCGAATGCCGATAGCGATATGAGTAAAATAGGTACCGAATTTTTGCATTCATACATAAAATCACGCAAGGAAAATGAACGTACATTATATTTAGCAGCCATGATGGTAGCAGCAAATGAAAACTCTGATACCACTGACCCTGAAAAAAGTATTGCCAAAGGTATCCGATTGTTTTTAGAAAATTCAGGACCTGCTGCCATTAAACTCGGTCAAGCAATGGCATCATATACCGATGTTCCAAAATTTATCCGAGATGAAATGCAACAACTTAAATCTAACGCTTCACGCCCGTCAAGATGGGAAATATACGAATGGTTAGATTTTTATAAAAACAAAGATGGCGACAGCAATTTACAATTTGATAAAGATATATGGTTAGGTCGCATAATCGGTTCAGCATCATATTTTGTAACCATGGAAAAAGGTAAATTTGAAGACGGCAAAATTCCGCAATCGAATGACCGAGTTACAAAAATATTAAGAGCGGGCGCCAAAATTTCATCTGATAAAGAATTTAAAATTTTTGAAAATATGCTATACGATTTAGCACAAAAAGGTGTAATGAAAAACGGTATAGACAGTTTTGTAAGACTTGTAAAACAAGCACAAGAAACCGTTGAAGTGGAAACCAATTTAGACATTGGCTATTCACAACTCGAAACTGCTAAAAAACTCTATAAAGAAAAAGAAATTAGCGTAGACGGTTATACATTTAATCTTCATGTTGCTGATTGGCCCGAATATGGTAAAAATTGGGCAGATTTAGAGCGTGCTCAAGGAGTCGATTTAGACGAGATAAAAGATGAAAAATATAAAAGAGCACTATCTAAAGCATATTTTACGGTTGAACTTATGAATATGTTATCAGGTTCTCGTTTTGACCATGACAGACATGGAAAACAGCTGAAAATTGATCCGACAACAAACACAATCGGTTTGTTTGATACCGGAGCTATGGCAATTGTCGATCCCTCCGAAAAAGATAAAGAACTTTTAGGAAAAATAATATACAGAACATTGCAAAAAACATTAGATTACTCATCTGATGGAAGCGGTATATATTCCAAAGTTGGCACAATTTTAAGTTCGGAAATTGAAAAAGCATATCTAAACAAAGAAACCGACAGCACATATCTTACCGAGTGCCAAAGGGGGTTACTTGCTTTAACCGATTTTTATAAAGACTTATCTGCGAACGACTTTCTCGAATGTATAAACGGTGCAATTAATAACCAAGATATGCCGATTGATAAAAACATTATTAAAGGCTTTGTTAGCGAAGGAATTAAAAATGTCGGAATTTTTGAAAGCGACCACCCCCTACTCTCACATAAAGATAAAGAAACATTAGGTGTTTTAATCTTTAATGTCTATGCTTCTGCTTCAAATAACGGCACGGAAAATATCGGCACTATTATACAAGGTGAAGTCGGCAAATTAAAAGAACAAGGTGTTAATATGCCGATTTTAGACATTGTTGCCAATAAAATGTCAGAAAAAAGTTCAGAACCTTTAGGTATTAATATTCCAAAAGAGTTCATGCCTACATTAAGTGAAATGGTAAATAATCAAGAAATTGATATTGCCATATTAAAAGGGATTATGAAAGAAGCAGTACATTCTATTGATTTGCAAGGACAAAAAGATAACTATTCGGCACAAGATCGACAAGAATTAGGTAAACTTTTATATGATACCTACAATTCAATGAACAATCAAAATTCGAACAATGCAAATATGGCTGATACATTTATTGCTTTGCAGCAAAGCGGAGAATATAAAACCGAATTGGGCGCAAAAATTGCAACAGTTATTAAAACCGCACAGCAATTAGGCCCATCAAAAGGTATACAAGATATTGATATCAATGAAATTGTAAAAACGTCGCTATTATCTGGAAATATGGATAAAGAAATAGCCAAAGGAATATCCGAGCGCTTTAAGGAAAAACATCCTAATTTGTTACTCAGAACACAAATTGCCAAGAGCTTAAATTCATTTTTAAGTCAGCAAACAAGTGAAATGAGTGTTGTTAAAAAAGCAATAATCAAATTATTTGTTAAAAAACCTAACATTATTGCTCAAACAACTTCTAATTTGGATAAGCAACTTGCATCACCGGAAATAAACAATAAAATAAAATCAATGATACAAGGTTACGTTAGTAAATTTACACGGCTTATAAACAGAAAACAAGTTAACACCAACATAAAAATAAGCGATAATACAAGAAGTTAGATAAATAATAAACTTTTTTACATCGGCAAGTTTTTAAAAATAACACAAAAATACGAAAAATCAATATGCTAGCAAGAGGTATTAAGATACCGCTTGCTAACATATTGTAAAACATGCGTTTTTTATTGTTGACAATGCAAAAAAAATAAGTATATTGAACAAGAATTTAATAACAATTTTTTAGAAAGAGAAAAATATGAACACATATTCAACCAAACCCTCTGATATTGAGAGAAAATGGTATGTAGTTGACGCACAAGGTGTTGTATTAGGTCGTCTTGCTGCAGAAATTGCTAAAATTTTACGCGGTAAACACAAACCCTACTTTGTTCCAAACCTTGACTGTGGTGACTATGTAGTTGTTGTTAACGCTGACAAAGTCAGATTAACAGGTAAAAAATTAACAGATAAAAAATATTTCAAACACACAGGTTGGATTGGTGGTATCAAAGAAACAACAGCCGGCAAAATTTTAGAAGGTCGTTTCCCTGAAAGAGTTGTCGAGAAAGCAGTTGAACGCATGATTTCACGTAATCCTATGGGTCGTCAACAAATGACAAAACTTAAAGTTTATGCTGGTGAGAATCATCCTCACACTGCTCAAAATCCTGAAGTTTTGGACATTGCTTCTCGTAACCCTAAAAATAAAAGGAGTGCATAATAATGGCTAAAAAATTAGAATCTTTGCAAGAAATTAAATCTGCAACCACAACAAACAGCGAAGTTAAAGTTGCACGCAAACCCAACAAAGATAAGTTAGGTCGTTCTTATGCAACAGGTAAAAGAAAAGATGCTGTTGCTCGTGTATGGATTATGCCCGGTAAAGGCAATGTTACAATCAATGATAAAAACGTTGACACATACTTTGCACGTCCCGTATTGAAAATGATTATCAATCAGCCGTTTGAAATTACAAACAGAGTTAATGAATTTGACGTAGTTTGCACAGTTAAAGGCGGTGGTTTGTCTGGTCAAGCTGGCGCTATCAAACACGGTATTTCAAAAGCATTGAACGAATATGAACCTGAACTTCGTTCCGTATTGAAACAAGCAGGCTTCTTAACTCGTGATGATCGTGTTGTTGAACGTAAAAAATACGGTAAAGCAAAAGCACGTCGTTCATTCCAATTCTCAAAACGTTAATATTGGAAAATACAAAAAACAAAAAGGTTGCAAACATTTGCAACCTTTTTTTGTATTACACCGATAGGTTTGCTATTTTAAAAACTACTTGATTTTTACAAAAAACAGAGTATAATTTTTCTACTATTAAAATTATTAACGTTAACTATTTTAAATTTAAGAATTATGGGTCTTATAACAATTAGAGGACAAGTGGCAAGCCAACCATTAGTCATCACAAACGAACAGTATGCCTTGGTAATATTGATGGTAAAAACCAACGAAGGATGCAAAGAGATATATTCTCATTACGTTATTCCTTCGATTAGCCGATGTTTTGCTAAAAAATTTGTAAAAACAAAATTTTCTTCAATAGCCTTATCTG
>JAZRHJ010000209.1:0-3229 GCA_045644695.1 Alphaproteobacteria bacterium
TGCAAACACCAAAATATTGGCAAAAAATTTGCACTATCTTACCTATTTCCACACTTTTATTATACACTATAAAAGTCTATTTCAATGTTGAACTTCTTTGGGGTATGCAGTATAACCGCATAATATATTTTGCTTTCTGCATTGCTGCGATGTTATTTTTAATAATGTCCATAAAACATCATAAATTATTGATATTTCAAAACCATAAAACTATGCTTTTATTAACAATATCAGTAATAACAATCTTATTACCTGTTTCATGCACTTATAATTTAATCAAAATATCATATCAAGTATTATATTCAAACAACATTTTTATAAACTACATAACCACATTATGCATGACTTTGGGTATACTAATTCCATACATACTGATTGCATCTACATATAACAAAATCAAAGGATTTCTGCTAAATAAAGAACTTAATGAATATCTATATTACATAATATACATCGTTGGTAATTGTTATATTGTATATTTAATATTAGTTTTGCTGGTGCAAATTACATTTATCTCAATTTTAAAAGTACTTTTATGCTTAACCGCGCTATTTTTACTATATAAGTATTTTTACACATTTAACGATGCTTTGCATAAAACAAAACTTTCGATAGAACAAAAAATCCGCAGTGAAAAAGTTGCATGTATAATTGTTTCAATATTGTGTTTAGTTATTGTCAATAAAACCGACACATATGCGTTATTAAAACATCAACAGTCACCTATTTTAATAACTCAAGAAGAGTTAAATGAAAATCTCATAAACGGTAAAAAAGTAATATTAAGCATTACGTCTGACTGGAGTTTAACAAACGCATTAAATAATATTTCTGCTTTTAATAATTATCATTTAAGCAAGTTGATTACGCGCCATAATGTAAAATATATCAACATTACCGCCTCCGAAATTACACCAGAAATAAAAGATTACATTTCTCGATACAACAAATATAACCTGCCTGTATACATATTATACACACTTAATATGAATAACGGCATTATTTTACCGGATATATTAACTAATTTAACTGTTGAAGAAATGGTAAAAAACTTTAAATATTAATCTTCAAGAGCATCATCGGTTGAAAAAATTTGTATCAAATCTTTGCGGTATATCCAAATATTAATTAAGCCCAAAATAACCGACATTGAGCCAAATAGATATAGAAAATAATACCAGTTCATTTCGCTTTCTTGCATCAATACTGTTTGTTTTGATGCACTTATAAACATAATTGAAAGAGCGGTAATTGCAAATGCAACAGCATATGCCAATATCCAAACACGTTTAACAATTTTTGTTGGTACCGTAAACGCTGTTAAAAAATATATAAAAATCAAAGCAATAAACAAAAAAACTTCCATATTTATCTCCAAATAAAAATATTAATTAAAGATGATATATGAAACATTTATTTTTTTTCAAGCAACAAAAAGGGCATATATTTCAATGCCCTTAATAAATTATCCCAAATTCTTCTTAACCCAAGGATATTTTTTAATTGCCTCTTCATTAAGTTCTTTGCATTTTGACTCAATAACAGTTTCCAAATTTTTCATAAATTCTTTTTTATCAATATTATCAGTAATTTCCATAGGCTCCATAAATTCAAAAACGGCAGTCCCAGGATATCTTAAAAAAGAACTTTTAGCCCAAAACAGCCCTGTATTTACTGCAACCGGCACAACTTGAAGTTTTAAATTTTCGGCGACGAACAAAAATCCAGACTTATAACCTTTTGTGGTTCCTGGTTTACAACGTGTACCTTCCGGAAAAATAACCACAGGACGATTATTATTAATACGTTTTTTAACTTCCTTTAACATATTTTTCATAGCCGAAGCCCCACCTTTTCTATCTACCGGAATCATACCGTAAAAATATTGAGCCCAACCAAAAAGCGGAATATACGTTAATTCTTTTTTCAAAACATAACTCAAAGTCGGAATTGCTTGAGTAAAAGCATAAGTTTCCAATGCCGATTCATGTTTTGAAGCATATATTACAGGAGTTTTGGCAATATGTTCCGTTCCCCTGAATTCAAGTTTAAGCCCAGCAAAAATTTTAACAAAAAACAATGCGATAGGCATCATAATTTTATCCCAATAAAAAAGTGTGGCACGTTTAGGCAAAAGCGCTACTATCGGGCAAAATATACAACCGATTGCCAATGTCGAATAAAAAAATATATTTGCAAACAACGAACGAATATAAATCATATTACTTCCTTTCAAAAATTTGAACTAAAAAATATTTTGAATAAACAAAAATAAACTTATTAAATTCTGATGCTACCAAAATAAAACTATTAAAATTTTTCCACCATTTAAAAGAAACATTTTGTGAAAAAACCGGATGAATTATAATTTCTATATCCGGATTATGTGCTAAAATTTCTTCCTTACTTCTGGGAATATGATAATAAGAAGTAACAAGCCTTAAAGAGCGCACATTATTACGTCTTATATGTTCACTAACCTCAATTGCATTTTGATAAGTATTCTTAGCCTCTTTCCCCAAAATTATTTTATTAGGATTTTTTGTTATAATTGCATTATTTTGTTTTTGGAGTTCTTTCATGGTAACCCTATCCGCTACACCTGAAATAATTAATAAATCAGACATATCTTTATTGAAAAGATTAAAGGCTTCAGTAATGCGATTTTTACCACCTGTCAATACAACAATTGCATCGGTTTTTTTCGTATTAATTTGACTATTTCTGATAAAAGCATCAAAAATTATAAAACCGCCTAGCCAAAGTATTAAAAGCGAAAATAAAGATATTAATAAGAAAAATTTCAAGCGTTTCATTTACATAATCTTTCCTAAAACTTTTCTCACCGTATAATAAGATGTAAACATAGCGATTAAAGCAGTAAACATAGGAAGAGATGCAATGTAAAGCATATCATCAAACTCAAGTATCGCTTTATCAAAAATTCCGCCTTTTAATGCACTACCAACATTAGATATAAGCCACAATGACAAAGATGCAAACGCAACTCCTACAATACCAGAAATAAGTCCTATAAAGAAACCTCGGCGTGCATACTGTTTAGCAATATAGTCATCTGTTGCGCCCATAATATGCAAAATTTCAATAATATTTTTATAAATTCCCAAACTTGTTTTAGTAGCATAAAATATGCTAAACAAAGAAATAAAGAGTACCATCAATAAGATGCATAAAGCCAACATTTTAACCGATTTTGCAAAAACAATTA
>JAZRHJ010000210.1:0-2242 GCA_045644695.1 Alphaproteobacteria bacterium
GTTATGAACATGATAGGTCCTATGGCCGATTCTGTTTGGCTCGGCACATTTCATAGTGTTTGTGTTAAAATTTTGCGCTATCATGCCGAACTGGTAAATTTAAAAAGCAATTTTACCATATTAAATGAAGATGATCAAAAACGTTTGATAAAACAAATTATTGAAGCCGAGGGCATTGATGAAAAAAAATATCCTCCGCAAGCATTTGTAGATAAAATACAACGTTTAAAAGACAAAGGTAAAAGTGTAGAAGATACCATCAAAGAACACAAACACAATTTAAGCACCATAGTTTATCAGAAATATCAACAAAGACTGGTTGAACTTAATTGTGTTGACTTTGGTGATATCATTTTATATGCAATGCAAATTTTAAAAAATAATCCCGATATACTTCAAAAATATCAGGAAAAATTCAAATATATTATGGTAGATGAGTATCAAGACACAAACGTTATTCAATATTTATTTTTAAGGTTATTATCGCAAAAGCACCATAATTTATGTTGTGTAGGAGATGATGACCAATCAATATATTCTTGGCGAGGCGCCGAAATTGAAAATATACTAAAATTCGAAAAAGATTTTTCCAATGCTAAAATAATTCGCCTGGAAAGAAACTATCGCTCTACGTCTAACATTTTAAAAGCCGCCTCAAACTTAATTGCTCATAACACAGGCAGATTGGGAAAATCGCTAAAGGTGGCCGATAATTCTCCTGCTTTACAATGTAATAACGATAAAATAACACTCATAAGTTCATATAACGGCTCCGAAGAAGCGCAATTTGTAGCAAAACAAATTGAAAGATTAAAGCATCAGGGGTATCAATATTCTAACATGGCAATATTGGTAAGAACTGCTTTTCAAACGCGCGAATTTGAAGAACGTTTTATCAGCGAAGCTATACCATACCAAGTTATCGGTGGGCCAAAGTTTTACGAGCGTTTAGAAATCAGAGATTTGTTGGCATATTTCAGAGTTACCACCCAACCCGATGATGATTTGGCTTTAGAACGCATTATAAACAAACCTGCAAGAGGAATTGGTGCCAAAAGCATTGAAAAATTTCAAACTTATGCAAAAGATAATCATATTTCCATGTATAATGCCATCAACGAAATGCTTTCTAAAAACCTGATAACCGGCAAGGCAAAAACATCTTTACAAGAATTAATGGATAATTTTGCCCAGTGGAACAAAGCCTCTCAATGCATACCCGCAAATGATTTAGCCGAACAAATTTTGGAAGAATCCGGCTATTTTGAAATGCTTAAAAACGATAAATCGGCAGAAGCTCCCGGCAGAATTGAAAATATAAAAGAACTGTTAGGTGTGTTAAGCGATAAAGAAAATTATCCCACCATATCCGACTTTTTAGAGCATGTAAGTTTGGTAATGGATAATGACAATGCACTAGACACTAACAAAGTTATGCTCATAACACTTCACTCTGCCAAAGGTCTGGAATTTGAAATTGTTTTTCTCCCCGGTTGGGAAGAAGGTTTATTTCCTCATCAAAGAAGCATGGAAGAAGGAGGTAGTGAAGCACTTGAAGAAGAACGTCGTTTAGCCTATGTTGCCATTACCAGAGCAAAAGAAAAACTTTATATTTTAACTGCAATGAGCAGACGCATTTACGGACAATGGCAAAATAACACCCCTTCTCGATTCTTAAACGAAATTCCAAGCGAATGCTTAAACATTATAAACAATTCAAATCAGACTTATGGCGGCGGATATCAACGATTCGGTTCTTATAATAAAAGCATTACCGACAAAAAATATTCACAAAATGAACACCAATATTCATACGAATATGGTGATGAATACACATCAAGTAACAACCGATATAAAGGCATAAGAGTTTATCATCAAACCTTTGGCTACGGAACAATATTATCGGCAGAAGGGCAAAAATGTGAAGTTTCTTTCGATAAATGCGGTAATAAGAAGATTTATGCAACATTTTTAAGAAGAGTCTGAAATCATTTTGATAAACATTAAAATTTTTCCACAAATACTGTAGATACAAGAAAACCACCCTTTCGGGTGGTTTGTTTTGGCTCCGACTATCTGATTCGAACAGATGACCGATCGGTTAACAGCCGATTGCTCTACCGCTGAGCTAAGTCGGAATAACTTGGAGGCCGGTACCGGAATCGAACCGATATAGAAGGATTTGCAGTCCTCTGCATGAGCCATTCTGCCCCCCGGCCCTCCCGTACCATCGCGGTGATTT
>JAZRHJ010000211.1:0-3125 GCA_045644695.1 Alphaproteobacteria bacterium
AGAACAACATAATGTTGTTTTAAATATATCCATAAACGGTGATTTAAAAGGTAAAAAGGTTTTTGTTCTTGAACTTGCTTATGGCGCTTTGGTTACGTTAAACGTTCCTCAAGAACATATTGAGCCGATTGTTGCTATCGAAATTCCAAGACTTCTGTTTCCATTTGCCCGCAATATTATTACACAATGTCTGGTTGAAGGCGGCTTACCTCCATTTATGTTGCACCCGATTGATTTTGCCGCTTTATATATGGCTCGCAAAAACGGTAACTAAAGAATGCGAATTGCTTTATTTCAGCCGGATATTCCACAAAATACAGGCACCTTATTGCGTTTGGGGGCTTGTTTGGATGTTCCTTTAGATATAATTGAACCGTGCGGTTTTATTTTTAATGAAAAAGCTATGCGTCGTGCCGGAATGGATTATGTTGAAATGGCTGATTTTAAAAGACATAATTCTTGGGAAGATTTTTTACAATGCAGAAAAGAAAATCCCGATAAATACGGTCGTATAGTTTTGCTTACAACAAAAGCCGATATGCCTTATACCGAGTTTAAATTTAAGGAGAACGACATTATACTTATGGGTAGAGAAAGCGCAGGTGTTCCGCTTCAAGTACATCAAACCGCCGATGCAAGATTAGTTATTCCGATGAATGAAAATGCTCGTTCAATAAATGTTGCGGTATCTGCGGTTATGGTTATCGGCGAAGCATTAAAACAAACCAATCTTTTTCCAAAAAAATAAAAATAACATTTTTTTTATTTTTATACTGGATTTACACTCAAAAATGTGCTATATTCTGTTTTGTTAAAAAAATAAAACTGCTTTTAAGGAGATAGTATGAGTATCAAAAAAACTCCTTCTCCGGTTTTTAATTCCGGAGATTATGTTGTGTACCCCACTCATGGTGTTGGGAAAGTTTCTGATATTTCCAAGCAAAATATTGCAGGCACTGAGTTGGAATTATTAGTTGTTAATTTTGACAAAGACAAAATGACATTGCGTATACCTGTGGCCAAGGTTGAACATGTCGGTCTTCGCAAAATTTCTGAAGCGTCTACAATTAATGATGCTTTGGCAACACTCAAAGGTAAGGCTAAAATCAAAAAAATTATGTGGTCTCGTCGTGCACAAGAATATGAAAACAAAATCAATTCAGGAAATCCGGTTGCTATTGCCGAAGTTGTACGCGATTTATATCGTAATGAGAATATTGCCGAACAATCATACAGTGAACGCCAAATTTATGAACAGGCGCTTGATCGACTAGCCAGCGAAGTAGCAGTATTTGACAACATATCTATTGAAGATGCAAATAAAAAACTCTTAGATATTTTGGCTAAATAATAACTAATCTGACTAAAATTAAAACCTCTTATGCATTAAGAGGTTTTTTTTATTTTATTATGCATTTATCAAAATACTGGCCGCCGCTCTTGCCTCATCGGTTATTGTTTCACCTGAGAGCATACGAGCAATCTCTTCTTGTTTTTGAATTTTATCAAGCAATGTAACCGATGAAGTTGTTACGTTATCTTTTGTGTTTTTACTAACCTTAAAATGTTCATCGCTAAATGCTGCAACTTGTGGTGAGTGGGTTACAACTAAAACTTGGACCACCTTTGAAAGTTTTGATAATCTTTCTCCTACCGCCTGCGCCGTTGCTCCTCCGATACCAGTATCTATCTCATCAAAAATAAGTGTATCAACACTGCTTTTTTGTGCCAAATTTACTTTTAGTGCTAACATAAATCTGGAAAGTTCACCACCCGATGCTATTTTATTTAACGGACCTTGTTCCGTATTAGCATTTGTAGATACGCTAAAATATACATTGTCTATTCCGTTTGCCGACCAAAAATTTTCATCTGTGGAAACAACGTTAGTCACAAATTTTGCACGTTCCATTTTAAGCGGAGCAAGTTCTTTTGCAACGCTTGCATCAAGTTCTTGTGCTGTTTTCTTTCTTAAATTGCTTACTATATTTGCTTTTTTAATATATTCTTGTTTAGCAATCACAAGCATTTTATTAAGTTCTGATATTTCATCTTCACTATTATTAAGGAACAATAATTTATTTTGTATGCTCTCTAACACCAGAGGTAATTCATCAATTTCACATTGATGCTTCCTTGATAATGCTCTCAATAAAAACAAACGTTCCTCTATGTTTTCAGCTTCTTGTGAATTATGGCTTATTTGCTGACTGGCTTGTTCAATTTGGTTAACTGCTTCATCAAAATCAATTAACGCGGTATCAAGCAAATTGGCAATATCTTCAAATTTATTTTCGGTAAGTTGATTTACTTTATTTATTGCATTTTGTGCTTTTTGTAACAGCGAGACAATATCTTTTCCTTGTAAACAAGAATATGCCGTATTAAAGTTTTCAATAATTTTTTCGGCATTCATAACTTCTATACGTTTTTTATTAAGTTCGTCGGCTTCGCCTATTTTCACATTAACTTTTTCAAGTTCATCTGCCCAATGTTTTAAATTTTCTTCATCTTGCGAATTTTTCAAAAAATCGTCTTTTGCTTTTTTTAGTCTATTTAGGATATCTTTATATTTATTGTATGCCTCAGCCATTTCGCCAATTTCATTTTCATAACTGCCAAAAGAATCCAAAACATTTAAATGATTAGCCTGATTTAGCAAGCCCTGATTATCAAACTGACCATGAACTTCTACCAAATATGAGCCCAGTTCTTTTAATAATCGTTGTGTCACAGGCTGGTCATTTATAAAAATTTTTGATTTACCGTCGGTTGATAATGAGCGCTTAACAATAATTTCGCCTTCAATTTCTATATCGTTTTGTGCACATATCGAAAAAAACGGATTTTTCTTATCTTCTATTTCAAAAATTGCGCTAACGGTAAGTTTATCCGTTCCGTGTCTAATTAAATTAGTTTCGCCTCTTTTGCCTAACACAAGCCCCAAAGAATCGAGCAAAATAGATTTTCCGGCACCTGTTTCTCCACTAAAAACACTTAAGCCTTTAGAAAAATCTAAATCTAACTTATCAATTAAAACCACATTTCTAACCGATATACTTTTTAGCATTTACAAAAGCCTATTTTATAAGTTTTTGAGCCTTTTTATTCCACTTACTTTCCGG
>JAZRHJ010000212.1:0-2424 GCA_045644695.1 Alphaproteobacteria bacterium
AAACCTTTTGTCCCAGCCTCTTTTAATAAATGTATAGGAGTATTTTTTAAAATAAAAATGACTTACCTTTTTGGCAAGTCACTCCCCTGTGGATACCCTGATAACCAATCTGAGATGATACTTTTATTGTTTTTCTAAATAATAAACCTATAAATGTTTTTCCGATAAATAAAGAAAAACAGCAAGAATCGCCTGAAAAAAAGCAAGAAAAAATTGATATTAATTTCAATTTACAAGATTTTGTTGCCTATTTAGAAGATCATAAAAAAATGCTACTTTTATATGGGGTTAAAAACGATATATCGGTTGAAGAATTTTCTTCAGGTTACATAAAGATGGCAATATCCGAAAAAGCAGCTCCTGATTTTATGCAAAATTTTAACAAAGAACTTGAAGCTGCAAGCGGTATAAAGTGGAAAGTAGACATCAGAAGAGGTCCGCTTGGTGAAACATTATCGGATAAAGAAAAAGCACTGATTGAGCAAGATAAACGCAGTGTATCGGAATATCCTTTGGTAAAAGCAATTTTAAGCGAGTTTCCCGATGCTAAAATAGATACGGTAATTCGTAAGGTTTCTCAAGAAGAAACAAAAGAACAAGATAATGAAGAATTTAATATTAATACTTATGAAGAGGAATAAAATATCATGATGAATATTCAAGGTTTAATGAAACAAGCACAAGTAATGCAAAAGAAGATGCAAGAAACACAAGAGCGTTTGGCAAAAGAAGAAAGAGAAGGCACCAGTGCCGGAGGTTTGGTAAAAGTTGTTTTAAACGGTAAATCCGAAATGAAAAAAATAAGCATAGATAAATCTTTGGTAATTGCCGATGAAACAGATGTTTTGGAAGATTTGATTATGGCTGCATACAACGATGCTCATAATAAAATTGACACTATGCAAGAAGAAGGTATGAAAGAAGCCACAGGCGGTGTTAATTTCGGTGGGCTAAAAATTCCGTTCTAGGAAAGAAAATGGCAGGTTCTGAAATAGAAAAGTTAATAAAAACAATTGCAAAATTGCCGGCGCTGGGTACACGTTCGGCAAGAAGAATTGTTTTACAACTTTTAAAAAAGAAAAATGAGCAAATGTTACCACTTATTGAAGCGTTGCAAAATGTGAGTGCTAATATAAAAACCTGTGAAATTTGTGGCAATTATGATACGGGGAATATATGCTCGATATGTTCATCATCTGGACGAGATTTTAAAACTGTCTGTGTTGTTCAAGATGTTGCTGATTTGTGGGCAATGGAAAGGGTAGGATTTTATAAAGGGGTTTACCATATTTTAGGTGGTGTATTATCTGCTCTTGATGGTATAACACCTGAAGATTTAAATATAGACAGTTTATTTTCTCGTATAGAAAAAGGTGTTTTTGAAGAAATAATTTTAGCATTACCTGCAACGGTAGATGGTCAAATTACCACACATTATTTGTTAAATCGATTAAAAAATATTGATATCAAGATAACCACGTTAGCACAAGGTATACCAGTAGGAGCCGAACTCGATTATATGGACGACGGTACAATACAAATGGCATTGTCATCAAGAAAAGAGTTGTGAAAATTATTTTGAAACAAATTGATATCTGAATATGCAAGTTTTTGAATCTTCACAAAATTTGCATTGTTTGTAAATTGCATCCATATCTAAATCGGAAAGGCATTTACCCATATTGGTTTCTTTTGCATCATTGCAATAGTAGTCGCCGAAATATTTTGTATCAAATTGATTTGATGAAGAATTAGAAGTTGTTTTCATAACCCCTAAATAAAGCAGATATTCTCGAAATGCCAGACCTATATTTGTTGCGTTAAGGCATATTTCATACGCGTGATTATTTTCAATTTGATAGGTTAATAAAACTTCACTTCCCATACTCCAAGTGCCGTTGGTTCTCATTTGAACTTCAGAGCCAAACACATCATAAATTATGCGACCGTTAGAATTAACATCAGTTGTTTTTTTTATCATTTCATAAGGAATTTCTTTTAATGATTCATAAAAAGGAATTAAATCAATATCTTTTGACCCGCTAAAATCCCATTCATCTTTGTATTGATACAAAATATTAAGTAAGTGAGTAAGTTGTGTTGATTGCTTATTTAATTTATAGCGCATCATGGCTTTTCCATAGCCGGAGATAGCACCAACCGATAAAATACCGATAACGGCAAGCACACCTAGCATTTCGACCATAGATTTGCCTGATTGCAATTTAATCATAAAAACTCCATAACATATTGATGCCAATCTAACAGTAATGTAAATAAATGTAAAGATAAATGTAGATGAATGTTTAAAAAAATGGTGCCGGTTAAGTGACTCGAACACGAGGGCCTTCCATTACGAATGCGCTCGAGAAAATAAAAATCTTGATAAGATTTTTATGACGAGAGGAGAACTTTTGTTACCAA
>JAZRHJ010000213.1:0-2456 GCA_045644695.1 Alphaproteobacteria bacterium
TCTCATCTTTTTGAGATTTTAACTTTTCTAATTTTTCCGTCAGTTCATCAAATTTTTTTGCATCATTAATATACAGTTGCGTATCTGTTGCCAATAAATTTTCAATATAAAAAATTTCGTTTTCAATTTCATTTATTTCGTTCGGCAACACTTCAAGTAGACGTTTATCTTTATATGATAGTTTACTGATATTCCTACACTTTTCTTGCTGTTTTATAGTGCTGTTTTGACTCTTTTTATTATCCTTTACTTCCTTATTTTTTACCTTTTCCAGCAACTCGGTATAACTTCCTATGTGCTCAACAATGCTACCGTCACCTTTCATATACAGCAAAGATGTTGCCACTTTATCTAAGAAATCTCTATCGTGACTGACAATCAAAATTGTTCCCTGATATTCATCTAAAACCTCTTGTAACAAATCAAGAGTATCCATATCCAAGTCATTTGTAGGTTCGTCCAAAACCAAAAAATTAGACGCTTTTGCAAGCGCAACAGCAAGCATGAGCCTATTTTTCTCACCACCGGAAAGCGCCGAAACCGGACATTGAGCTTGATCAGGCTTAAATAAAAAATCTTTCAAATAAGCAACTACATGGCGATATTTTCCTCTAACCCAAATATGGTCACCTTCATTGCAAAGTGTTTTCCATAAAGTTTTTTTAGGGTCTAAAGTAATTCTGTTTTGATCAAAATATGCTTCTTCCAAATTTTTACCGATACGCACAAAACCTTTATCAGGATCTAATCTTTTGGTTAATAATTTAATTAATGTTGTTTTACCGGCACCGTTAGGTCCAACAATACCAATTCTATTGCCTTTTATAACCTTTATCGAAAAATCTTTTACCAAATCTCTGTCGTTATAAGATTTAAAAATACTCTTTGCTTCAATAACTAATTTTGAACGAAGTTCACCGCTCTCAATTTCTAAATTAACCGAACCAATCTGTTTTATCTGCTCTCTACGTTCCTGACGCAATTGTTGCAAGCGGCGCAACCTACCTTGATTGCGTTTTCTTCTGGCTGTCACACCTTTATGCAACCATTCTGTTTCTTCTTCAATTTTTTTATTTAAATATTTTTGTGCAATAATTTCCTGTTCTAAAATTTGTTCCTGCCACTGATCAAAAAAAGCAAATCCCCTATTATTTGCATGTAAAATGCCTCTATCAAGCCAAAAAGTTTGTTTAGAAACATGATTTAAAAACATTCTGTCGTGGCTGATAATAATGACTGCACCTTGAAATTTAGTTATTAACTCTTCTAATTTTTCGATAGTTTCAATATCTAAATGATTTGTCGGCTCATCAAGTAATAATATATCGGGCTCCGATACAAGCGCTTTGGCTAAACTTGCTTTTTTGAGTTCACCACCTGAAGATTGCATCGGGTTTTGGTCTTCTAAAATATTAAAATGTTTAATCAATATATCTACTTTATAGTTTTGTTCTTGCGTAAAATTTTCAATTCCCGATGCTACTACATCACGTAAAGTTTTAAAATTATTATATTCTGCCTCTTGTGGCATATACGAAATTTTTATCCCCGGTTGAATAAAAATTTCGGCGTTATCCGGCTCAATTATACCTGAAATAACTTTCATAAGTGTCGATTTACCCGAACCGTTTCTACCCACCAAACAAATTTTATCTCCACGATTGATATTCAAATCTACTCCGGTAAAAAGCGGATTAAGACCAAAACTCAAATGCGCATTTTTTATAGTATAAATAGGTGGTTCAATTGCCATTTTAATTTCCTTTTTGTTATAAATATCCACATAGCATATCATTTATCAAAATACAACAACATTTACCTTGAAAGTGAAATATTTTTAACTTATTATGCTTAATAGAATTTTATTATAGAGGATAAATTAATGAAATTATGCAAATTTGTATTCTTGTTATTTTTATTTCCATATATTGCATGTGCTCAAGGGATAGATTTAGCAGGAAGTCTTACCGAAGACAATGAAGAAGAAACATATTCTCAACCGACTCAAGAACAAGAAAAGAAGGTTAAACAAGATAATAAAGACAAAGGGGAAAGTTTTTTAAGCAGTTTACTTAATTTTTCATTTTTAAAAAAGCAAAGCGATAGCACTGCCATAAGCGATGATACAACTACAAACGCAAAAAAAGAAACTCCTCTTGAAAGAATGACACGCATTGCCGATGGCGGTAATTTAGATGCTCAACTATCATTAGGATACATGTATCTTTATGGGCAAGATGGTGTAAAAAACGATTTTGCAAAAGCATTTCACTATTATGAAATGGCTGCTACACACAACAACCCAATTGCCCTAAACAATTTAGGAAGTTTATATTTTAACGGCATTGGAACTGAGGTCAATTATAAAAAAGCGATAGAACTTTTTGCCAAAGCCGCTCAAAACGGAAGTGATAATGCGGCAGTAAATTTAGCATTTATATTCTTAAGTTCTGATA
>JAZRHJ010000214.1:0-1199 GCA_045644695.1 Alphaproteobacteria bacterium
ATGGAAGTCCAAACTATCGAACCCGTCATATCGGTTATCACGGTTTTATTAAGATAGTTGTCATAAATCGTAACCGTGTGATATTTCGGTGCATTAATAGACGTAGTGATGAAAGAATTATAATCATTTTCAAAAACTTGAAATGTCATCGGGGAATCTTCATAAACCATCCTACCGAAATAACTTCCAACGTCAAAGGGAGAAAGATAGAACCCCACTATATTATTAGTGTCTATGTTAAGAGATTGCAAGGCATCAAATAATTTAGTTGAATAGAACCCGAATCCGTATATCTTATAAAAAGCGAAATAATACACCTTATCAAAATTCAAGGACGAATCATGATAAAGCATTAGGACATTGTAAGCCACCGTGTTTTCTATTTTTTCTGAAAGATTGATTACCTTGCTTTTAGCATTAAGATCATAATAAGGATAATCTATTACGTTGGTTGTTTCAAACAGATAATTATTCAAGCCTATTATATCGTCATTCTTATAACTATAAGTAAGCCATGCATCCAATTCATAATAGACATAACACTTATTTTTAGTGATAGGTATGATTTGAGTTATCAAACAGTAGATTCTTCTGTTATTAAGTATGTCTGGGGATTGAATTTTTATCATTCTGGAATTATAGATAGTTGTGAAATCCACATTTAAGATTATAGGATTGTTAAAACCGTTAAAGGAAACTCCGTTTTCTACATAAACGGGTATTGACGTTATGGTTGAGTTAGGTTTAAGCAAGTGATAACGATCACATTTAACGTTTTCATTAAAGACTGAAACAGTTAAACTCATTTTATCACCACAAGGTTACACCCCAATTAACCGCAATCATGCCTATAATCAAATATAGGTAATGGGAAAGGGTTTTAATGTCCGCACTGATTTTTTCAATTTCCTTATCCATTTCCATTATTTTAGGACAGTCTTTATCATCATACGGACATTTTGGATTGGTCAAAGGGATCACTCCGTTTGTAGAAGTCTGATACCGTTCTCAAACGGACGGATACCGATTGCGCCTTTCCATTGCAAATGTTGGTTGGTGAAATCACCCGCACCATTACGAGAAAGACCCATACGGTACGAATTGATAAGCGGTCTATAAGTGCATATCTCGTCCGATACCAGCATAGCAACGGGTCTATCGGCATCAATAGCGGACGGCTCGGAATCCCAAGTTATAAC
>JAZRHJ010000215.1:0-2386 GCA_045644695.1 Alphaproteobacteria bacterium
TGATACAGAGGATATGGTTTTTATCATACTGCTAATGTTTTTGCAAAAATCTCCTCTGTCAGGATATTTGTTTTCTATTTGTTCAAAAATTTCTTGAATACCAATGTCTTTTTTCAATTTTTTATTCGCAGTATCTTGAGCGCACACTTGATATAAAATTTCGCCTAATTGTCTTTTGTCTTCGGCCGAATAATTATCAGGATTTATTTTTGCCCAAGCACCTCTTACAATTCCTTTGACAATTTGCAAAGCACTACCTCGATTGTTTAATTTAGGTAATATTTTTTCCTTAATTTTCAGTGGTAATTTAAAACTTTTATTTTGTGATGAGGCATCAAATGCGGCATTAAACAATACAATACCGATACGTCTGTCGGCTCTTGCTTCAGGAGATAAATTTTCAATGTTTTCCGGTTCTATTATGTTTTTAAAGGTTTGTTCATCGGTGTTTAGTTGTTTTGCTAATTCGGATTTAAAACCGTTTACAATGTTTTCATTAATTTTATGGTGTTTATTACTTACGGCTGTAATTACACACTCTACCATTTCTTTAGGGGTGAGATTTGCATAAAAATCGTTTAACGCAAGTAGGCCTCTTTGAAATTCGCTTAAATATGGCGGAATTTGTTTGTTGTTTTTAATTTCATATTTATAAAACTGTGTTGTTGCTTTATCTATTTCCTGATTGAATATAGTGGCAATATTAGGATTTTTGCGCAATCCGGATAATGTGCGTGCCAGTACGATACCTAAAATTTCTTGCTCTTTTGGGGTTGGTTCTGTCATACTTATTGAACCGGTATCAAAAATACCGATTGTATTTGTTGTTGGGTCTATTTTATATTGCCCTCCATGTCTGTCAGAATCAAAACGTTTTCCCGATAACATATTAGAAAGTTCGGTAGAAAAAATGGCTTTGGCAACGGCAGTTTTATAAGAACCTGTTAAATTTTTAAAATCTACTCCTTCTGCTCTTTCCATAACTGCCCAAGTTGCACCTAGTGATGACCAATCCATCACTTTAAGAGAAAAATTTATTTTATCGGTTTTAACCGTATTGGGATAAAGTTTTTTCGCGTCAAGATATTGAGAGTATCCGATATTTAAATCGGTTTCAATTTTAACGTTATTAGCGGCATTGTCAACCAATCGGCTAAATGAAGATATATGGTTGTATTTGCTTTTTAGTGTTCTGAGCATCTCTTTGTAAATTGCAAATTCGTTATCGGCATTAATTTTTGCACCTTTTCGTAAAATTTTTACAACTTTATCACCAAGTTCGTAAGTTACGAAAAATGAAGCAGAGCCTAAACGTTTACCCAAAGACCCTTGTTCTAATATTTTAGAAGCACTACCTTTTTGTTCAGAGAAAAATTCCCAACGAGCAGGCGGATTTGCCTGATTTTTGGCAAACTGCATTTCAAAACGAATAAAATCAGGAACATCAGAATATGAAGCCATTGCTTGTGCAAGTTTTGTTCCTGCCGGACCAGAATTTTCCAAAAACAGTCTTAATCCTCTGGCTAAATTTCGTTGTTCGGGTGTGTATGGGCTATCAATAAAATTTGAAATAGATGATTGGTTCTTATTATTTGCTGCTGCCATCATTGCTGCTAAATAAAATGTTTTTTCACTATCAGGTCTGGCATCTATGTAACTGTATAGAAAATCAGAGCCCATTTGTGCTAAGTCTCCGGCTCCTTCGAATAATTTTTTAGAAACTGTCTCGAATGAACTTTGCCAATCTTTTTTTCCAGATGTCAGAAGTTCGTTAATGATGAGAGCTTTAATTTCTAAACTTGAATTATCAAATTCTTTTTTGAACGCTATTAAATTTGTCGGATTGAGTTTTTTGTAGATATCACGATAATTAGTGGTGCTAAGGGGCAGTTCATGTTCTATATCTATTCCTTTTTCAAATTTTTCGGTTAGTTTATATCCATATTTTCTATCTACCTCTTTACACATTGCCAGTTTTATTTCATATATGAGTTTGTTGGCATCTTCGGTTGATCCGTATCCTAATAAAAATTCTTGTGTTTGTTCTTTTAATTGCGTATTATTATTGATAAAATATGCAAAAGTATCAATTCCGTAAGTGGCAAAAATTGCTTTTGTATCTGATGTTTCAATGTTTATATCGTCAGGTTTTAACGCAAGTGAAAGGTCTTTTTGTGACATCATTAGTTCGGATAGTTCTTTTAACAGTTCGTTTTTATCACTTGCAGCAATATTAGATTTTTTTAGTTTTTTTATTTCAGATATTATATAATGTTGTGTATTCGGATTTGGATTTCTGTCATCATATTGTTGATGATTGTTATGCCAAGCAATGGCTAAATTTTTAATTATATGTGCTCTTATTTCGGGATCGGGAATGCGATTT
>JAZRHJ010000216.1:0-3018 GCA_045644695.1 Alphaproteobacteria bacterium
ATCTTAAACCGACAAGAACTTCATGAGAATCATAACTTCTTTTAACATAATCAGCGCCATTGTTTTTAATTTGGCCATAATCGGTGAAACGATAACCAACTTCAACATCCATATTGTATGTTACATTTACACTAACACCGGCACCAACATTATATGCAAAATTGTCTTCAGAACCTTTAGCACTGATAGATGTTGAAGGTTCAACATTTACACCTGCTTTTTCATTGATACGGGCATAACCTAGACCAAAACCAAAATAAGGAGTAACGGCGGTACCTGTATCTAAATCATAATAAAAGTTTGCAAATAATGTTTGAATTTTTGTTTGCATAGAATATGTACCCGGATATTGAGATGCAAAAGACCAACTTCCTGTATTATGAGACTTATTCAACAAACCATATTCAAGTTCTGCACGAACAGATTGTGCCAAACCGCCACATAACGGAACCATAACACCGGCTGCAAATCTGTATCCGAACTGTTCATCGTTCAATTTTTTATCTACAATAACAGAATGTGCATTGTACATATTTGTGTATTGATATGCGTCATTTTGTAAGTTTACGCGAGCAAAACGAGCAGCAACGTAAGGATTATATTCAGTTGCTCCGGCATTAACGGCAACTAAAGAGGCAATACCTGCCAACAATAACATTTTATTCATAGTTTCTCTCTTTTCATTTTTTGCAAAAAATAAATAGTCCAAACACCAAAATCTTTTGATGCAATAAAATGTTATAATAACCTAGCCAAAAGGTCAAGAACGGATAATTTTATACACATTTTAGTCATATTAATTAGCGTATAAATTTGCGATATATTTATCACTTTTATCAATACATACGCTAATTCGATTAAATTCGTCATATAATTGTTTTTGCTGATAAATATCTGCCGCTTCAATAAAATATTTAATAGCCTCTTCAAAATATTCTTCATTTTTACAAATTTTGGCACATTCAAAATATATATTACCGATGCTTTCCTGAGCACCAGCCCATTCAACAGGAAATTTTTCTGCATTATATATTGTTTGATAATTTTTGTAATTTTCAATTGCAATGCGGGCAATTTCATCATTTTTACTAAAAATTGCCATCATAGAAAGGTATAATCCGAGTTTTTTTTGTATTTTAGCCCAAAATTTAGGAAACATAATTTTTGTAAAAACTTTTTGCGCTTCTCTCAAATAAAATACTGCATTTCGCAACGATTGAATATCGGAAGTATATTTCCAATAATCAAAATATAAGTTTGACAATTTATATACCGTATTTCCAAAATCATAAGGGTATGTATGCCGATTGTAATATTTTTGCGCCAATGTATAAAAATCTATCGCTTTCTTACAATTATTATACTTATTATTTTTTAAATTTTCCGCCGCTTCCTGATATGCTTGACCTAAATTTGTGTAAATAACACCGTTAAGCACCGATTGAATTTCTTTTTTATTATAATCTAGCGCATTCTTAAATATTGAAACAACCACTTTCATATTGTTAACATTTAAATCATCAACTACCGAATTAAAATATGTAAGTGCCAATAAATTTAATATATAAGGCATACATTTTATACTTAAATCATTAGGCGGAGAACTTGAGTTTATTTGTTGCACGGTTTGCTTTAACAACGATGCATATTCACTATCATTTATTGCTGTTAAAATTGCTGCAAAAATTAAATTTTCCATTGTTTTTTCTAATTTTCTTTCTTGAAAATAAGAAAGTGGTAAATATAAAGAGTTAAGAATTGAAAAATCAAATGTTTTTTGCATATCATATTGAGAATAAGTTTGAAAACTAATTCTTATTTTATCTTTTTCCCGATACCCCCAAATAACAATGTCGGCATTCATGCGTTTTAATATAGATTTTCCGGTATCTATAAAATCAAAAAAATTACGGCTTTGCAAATCAAGAAAACCTTTATTTATTGCTTCATCATAATAAGAAACCGATAAATACCGATTTTCGGATAAATATTCAGACAATATTTTCCCCGAATTATTTATACATTCATCTTCAAAAGCAACAACCACAGTCTTGATTTTTTTCAAATCAGTAGTTTGGGAGTCTTTTGCTTTTTTATTAGTTTTTCTTAAAAAGTTAAAAGCCATAACTTTTATTTACCTTTTTTAAGAGTATCACCAATTGTTTTTATACTGTTTTTAACCTCGTTTATTATGGCTTCATTTGTTTCCTTGAGCGTTAATTCCTTTTCTCCGGCACTATATAGCATATTTAACAACCACAAATCCACCACCAATGAAAAAACCGGTATAGAAAACGAATTAATTGAATAAACTTGAAATGCAGAAAAAATAACATTTATAACTCCGATTTTTGCAACAGATACTAAAATTGCATAAATATTAATATCTTTAACATAACTGGAATAGTATGCCGTATTGTTGCTTAAATAAGGCTCTTTTATCCTTAAAATATATTTTCTTACAACAACCCATAATATTTCTGCAAAAATATATGCCAACAAAACTAATATTGAAGAACCAGCAAACTCACAACTTGCACACACAAAGAAGCAACAAAGTAAAAAGGCTGCACTGCAACATGCACCATCACTTAACTCAACTTCACTCGGATACCAATTATAACGTAAAAAAGCAAGCCAAAGTCCAACTAAAGCGCTGGCAATAAAACCATAAGCAAGCGGGAGCCCGCCCACTAATGATACTAAAACGCTGCCACATAGCCCCGTTAACATAAAAATACCAAAAATGGCCGACATTCCGTTCAAAATTTTTGCAAAAAAAGTTACTAATAAAATTGCTGAAAAAACAATAAGTCTATCATAAATAAAAGGTATTTGCTTTTCAAAAATTAAAACATTATCAGGTATTAAATAAGTAATAACGGCAGCAGATATAACGATTAATGAAGATAACAACCATTTAATTTCAACGACATATGCAATATATATAAGAGCCGCCAATATAAACGAAATGAATATATTTTTATATTCGACATCAACTATAATATCTTGCATATC
>JAZRHJ010000217.1:0-2563 GCA_045644695.1 Alphaproteobacteria bacterium
TCTACGTTTAATGTTTGTCCGGTTATAAAAGATGCATTATCTGATGCTAAGAAAAGCACAGCATTGGCAACATCGGAAGGATTGCCCAATCGACAAAGCGGAGTGTTATCGGCCAGGTTTTTTAAATCTTCTTCTGTAAAACTATTGAGCATATCGGTTTTAATTACACCGGGCGCAACACAGTTTACACGAATGCCACTTGGACCATATTCTTTAGCTAGTGATTTTGTTAGACCTATAACACCTGCTTTGGCTGCTGAATAATGTGCTTCGCATGCTGAACCGGTTATACCCCAAATAGATGATATATTTATGATATTGCCACTGTGCTGCTTTACCATATATTTCAATGCTATTCGGCTGCAGTTAAAACAACTGCTTAAATTTGTTGAAATCATTTTTGACCAGTCATCGTCATTCAAGTCAATAAGAAGCTTTTGTTCGGCTATGCCGGCATTGTTTACAAGTAAATCGATTTTGTTATATTTTTTTACCGCAAATTCTATCAGTTGTCCTCCTTCTGCAATATTTGAAATATTGGCATTGAATTTATCAACAGTATAACCTTGCGATTTCAAATCAATGCTTAAACAATCAGCTTGTTTTACGGAAGTGTTGTAGTTGATAACAACTGTGTATCCGTTTTGTGCTAGTAGGGAAGAGATGGCAGCTCCTATTCCTTTAGCTCCACCTGTAACAACAGCAACTTTACTCATAACAGACATCCTCGTTTTGTGATAATTGATTTATTATATTTTATCACATCTTATTAAAAAAATAAAGAATTAAAATATGTGCCAATTAGTTTACATAACAACCGATTGGCACAATATGATGTAGTTTACATAAAAAGTAGACATAAAGTCTAAAGAAACATCAAAATTGTTGTTGACATAATAATTTTTTTGGTGTATAAATAATATACCTCTTTTTATAAGGGCTTTTTATAATTTAAAATTAGTTAAATATTTATAGTTTAATTTGTTTTATAAATATTAGGTTACATAATTCATATATACTTTTTAATTTTTAAAGTGTAATCTTAAAACTGCTTGTCTCATATATTTTATTAAACAGTCAATAAAAAGGGGAAAGCAGTTATGCAAACGATTGTCGAAAAGAAATATAGAGCATCTTTATTTTTAAGATATTTAGTCTTTTTTAAAGAGCATCGGTATTATATTATATCGTTGTTTTTTCTAATATTTGGTATGTTTATAGGTGCTTTATCGGTTGAATGGTTAACTTCTGATTACAGTGGTTTTATCAATAGTTGGTTTAAGTCTTTCGTTGGTTTTCGCAATGAGGCAGGTTTTATAAAGCTGTTTTTTAATAATTTCTTAACCGGTTTCTTAGTTATATTTTTGATGGTTGTTTCGTCTTTTGGGCTTGGCGGAATTATTGTATCACCATTAGTAATATTTATAAGAGGTTTTGCAACCTGCGTATTATCAGGTATACTTTACAGAAATTATTCATTGCAGGGAATAGCTTTTTCAAACTTGATTTTGTTACCGTCTTGTTTGCTGACGGATTTCTTATATTTATATTTTTGTGAAAAAGCAATTCAGTTATCGTGTGAATTTTTAAATATTTTGAGAGATGTATCTGCGAAAGGTATAGTTATAAAACCGCAATGTGTTAAGGTTTTAAAAGGTTTTGCATTATGTGCCGCATTAATGGCTGTTGCATCTGCTGTTGAAGCAATTTTCTCATCTTGCTTTATTAAATATTTCAGTTTTTAAGTATATAAGGAAAGAGACGTAAAAATGAAGGCTTATATCAAAGAATTCGAGGTTTATTTAAAAGAAACTAAAAAAAGTTCCAATAATACTTTGGAGTCTTATATTCGTGATGTCAGCCAGTTTTCCGGCTATTGTAGTGATTTGAAATTACGAACTATTGCATCGGTTAAGCAATCGCATATAAATGAATATATAGAATTATTATCAAAAAGCGGTAAAGCGCCGACTACTATAACGCGTATTTTAGCTTCTCTTAGATGTTATTTTGCTTTCTTAATACATATAGATGTTGTTAAAGAGAACCCTGTTATAGGTATTAAAAGCACTAAATCCGATAAAAAAATGCCTGAGATACTTACTGCAAAGGAAATAATGCAGCTGTTGTCTCAGCCTGATGTTAATGACCTTAAGGGTTGCCGTGACAAAGCCATGTTAGAGTTGCTTTATGCCACCGGTATTAAAGTTTCTGAATTAATTGGAATAAAATCAAGTGACATTAATTTGCAAATAGGTATTTTACATCTGCACTCAGATAAAAATGATAGAATAATTCCAATTTACTCAGATGCTGTTAAAGCGTTGTCTAATTATTTTAACAATGCTAGGGAAGTAATTGCCATTAATCAGGTAACGGATGAATTATTTACAAATATGAATGGGCAACCGTTAACTCGTCAGGGTTTGTGGAAGATAATCAAATATTATGCTGTTAAAGCTAATATTAATAAAGATATAACCCCGCATACTATAAGACATTCTTTTGCTGCTCATTTACTTGAAAATGGAGCACCATTAAAAGATATACAAGAAATTTTAGG
>JAZRHJ010000218.1:0-6644 GCA_045644695.1 Alphaproteobacteria bacterium
ACTGGTTTTTCAAGCCGAAAACCCGCCAATCCAATGCAGCGAAGAAGCCGCCGCGATGAAAAATATTACATTGTGGATGCAGCAGCACTGCTGCGAAAATATAAATATAGAAGATATTGCCAAACGGCAGAATATGTCGCGGGCAACCTTTTACCGGGTTTGGCAGCGGTATATTGATGTGCCGCCCCTGCAATATATTATGAATTTAAGATTGCAAACCGCAGCCCGGATGCTGTTGGAAACAACCATTCCCGCCTGGCAGATAGCACAGGATGCCAACTTTTGCAGCGTTACAGAATTTTAGGTTGACATTTGTTTTAATTTATCATAAGTTGCGCACAACTGTTAATAAAAAGGAACAAAAAAATGAAATGCTATAGCTCTTTAAGATCAAAAAAAGTTCGTGATAAAGACTGTCAGATTGTTCGTCGTAAGGGTCGTGTTTATGTTATTAACAAAAAGAACCCTAAACTCAAATGTCGTCAGGGTTAATCTGAACTGTAAAATGATTTAAATCTCCGATGGTATTCAAATCGGAGATTTCATTTTTTAAATAAGAAAAAGAGCCTTAATCAATATTAAGGCTCTTTTTCTTATTTTACATACCCTTTAAGATATATTCGCTAAATTTTTGAGCAAAAAATGCCGGATCGGAAACAGCCTCGCCTTCGGCAATTTTTGCCTGATCCAAAATAAGGCGCGCCACATCGGCAATTTCGACTTTATTTTTATCATCAGCAGTTAATTCGGCCAATTTAATAACCAAAGGATGATAAGGATTAATTTCTAAAATTCTGTTGCTGGCAAAACTTGTTTGCTGTTGATGATTGCGCATTAAACGTTCTAAATGTATACTCATTTGTCCATCTTGAACATTTAATGCGGCAGGAGATTTTGTTAATTTTTCGGTTACCACAACTTTACTTACTTCATTTTCAAACATTTCTTCCATCAAATTTGTTAATTTAAGCAAATCACTTTCTTGAGCCTTAACATCACTTCTTTTAATATTTAAGTCGACATCTGCCTTAGAAATATGCTTAATAGTAAAAGTTTTGTAACTGGTTAATGTCTGTGTCCAAAATTCATCAATCGGATCGGTTAAAAGCAAAACTTCAATATTATTTTCCTTAAAAGCATCTAATTGCGGATTATTGCGAAGCGTCGGAACATCATCTCCGGTAATATAATAAATTGATTTTTGCTCCGATTGCGCTCTTGAAATATAATCATCAAGCGAAGTTAATTTATCGTCTGAAAAAGTGCTTGCAAATAACGATAAAGAAGCCACATCTTCACGATTTGAAACATCTTCATAAATACCTTCTTTAAAAGCAATTCCGAATGCTTTCCAGAATTTTAAATAATCTTCATAATCTGAAGTACGTTTTTTCAGTTCTTTTAATATTCTTGAAACCGTACCTTGTTTAATTTTTGCCAACAAAGAACTTTGTTGCAGCATTTCCCTTGAAATATTAAGCGGTAAATCTGAACTGTCAATAACACCTTTTACAAATCTTAAATATGCCGGCATCAAACCATCTACTTTATCAGAAATAAAAACCTTATTTACATAAAGTTTTAAACTCTGATGCCTATCGGGCTGAAACAAATCATAAGGAGCATTGGTCGGAATATAAAGCAATGCATTATATTCTATACTACCTTCTGCCTTGAAATGAAGTGTAAGCCATGGATCATCAAAATTTTTGGATATATGATGATAAAACTCTTTGTACTGCTCTTGTGTAATTTCTGCTTTATTTCGCGACCACAATGCCGAAGCATTATTAATTGTTTCAAAACCATATTCACCTAAATTAAGTTCAATCGGATATTCGACATGATCAGAATATGCTCTCACAACACTGCGCAAATAAATTGTATCAACAAAATCTTTAGCATCTTCTTTTAAGTAAAGTTTAATATCGGTTCCGTTTGCTTCTTTTTCACATTCAGAAATTTCATAACCGCCTAAACCATCCGAAACCCATTTCCACGCAGTTTCTTCACCAGCTTTTTTAGTAATTACTTCAACTTTTGATGCTACCATAAAAGCCGAATAAAAACCAACACCGAATTGCCCGATTAAATCGACATCAGAACCATTATCCTTAACATTATTTACAAAATCGGCCGTACCCGATTTTGCAATGGTACCAATATGATTAATTAAATCATCTTTATTCATACCTATACCATTATCCGACACAACCAGTGTATTTTCTTTTTCATCAGGTGTAATAATTATTTTTAATGCTCCCGAAGGTTTTGCAACATCAGGATTTATCAACGACCAATATCTTAATTTATCGCAAGCATCACTTGCATTTGAAATAAGTTCTCTTAAAAAGATATATTTTTCCGAATAAAGTGAATTAATCACAATATCTAACAATTTAGCAACTTCGGTTTGAAATTCTCTTTTTTCGCTCATATTAAACTCCTAAAAAAATTAACATAGATATTATATGGGTATAAAAAATTTACTTCGCAAGCCCCAATATAATAAATTTTACTTGCTTTTATAAATAAATGAGACTATGTTGTTCTACGGATTGATTTTAACATTATTTAGGAGATATTTTATGCCTTCAGTAGTAAATGATAGTTGTATTAAATGCAAAGTTTGCGCAAGCGTATGCCCTGTTGATGCTTTTCATGAATGTGAAACACAATTAGTTGTTGACCCAGATGTATGTATCGATTGCGGTGTTTGTATATCAGAATGCCCACAAGGTGCAATTTGCAATGATTCTGAAGCAGAAGAAAGCGTTATAAAATTTAATGCTGAACAAGCAAAAGTTTGCCCTGGTGCAAACGAATAATTTTATTAAATTGCTTAAAAAAACGGAGTTAAAACTCCGTTTTTTTAATATGCAGATTGCCTTCTTCTTGAAATATTAAGCAATTTATTAATCGTATCAGGTAAATCTTCTTTTTGTTTAGATTCTATAATATTGATAATTTCCTGTTCTTTAGGCGTCAATTCTTGATTTATTCCTATTGATGAATAATAATTAGTGCCGTAATCGTGTAAAGTTTTTGCCTTAACCATATCTCCTTGCGCATAGTAATATTTTGATAACTGAATATGAGCATTTGCCAATTGATGGGGATAAATATCTTCATCACCTATATTTATAATATTTTGATAAGCCCATATTGCTTTATTGTCAAAAGAAGATGCGGCATACATATCTGCAAGTCTGCTCCATGCGTTTACATTCTTAGGAGAAAGTTCTATTGCAAGTTCTAAAGAAGATATCGCTAAATCGGTATCATTCAAACTGGCAAGTGTACCAAACGTACACGCATAATTTGAAGCCTCCATAAATGCAATATCACGCTTTTGTGTAAGTTTCATGCTTTGCCCCTTATCAATGTTATAATTCATTAAATTTTCTAACAATGATAAACACAAAGACGAATTACCTTCAGCCAAACCGTAAAGCGCTTCATCAACCGATGGCAAATAATTCGCATCAGGTAAATTAGCAAACTTACCATTATTACACAAAGATATAAAATTTTTCATAGAATCGATAAGTTGTATAATATCTTCTTCACTAGCCTTATCACCGCATCTGATTTTAATTGTTTGTGCAATTTTACCTGAATCAATATAGCGACTAAACATATTCAAGATTAATCCGGTCATAGAATCTAAAGTTTTATATGTCGGTTCATATTTAAAAGATGAAATACCGGCAGCAATTTCATCAAGTTCAACCACACGGTCTTTTCCCCAATCAAAATCTCTTTTCTTTTTTGCTTCAGATTTTTGGGCATTATTTACATATTGTTTTTCTTCCAATAATTTAGATTTTTGATAAACAGCCTGATTTTGAACTTCTTTTTTACTGTTTTCAAGTTTTCTTGCATTTTCCTCTCTTATACGTGCCTGATTTTCTTTACGTATTCTATCTTCTTGAAATTTTCTCTGTCTTGATTTTTCTAATTCTTCTTCGAGTTCTTGTTCTTTTTTCTTTTCAAGTTCTAATTCATTTTTAAGACTAGCCGACTGTTTTTCTTTATTTTCCGAAATTTCGGGAGAAATATCGTTTTTAATAAACGAAAGCAAAGATTTAATATAAATAATGACAACCAAAAATAAAAACATAACAAACGCAAGTAACAGCAAAATTATTGATACTACGCGTAAATTATCTGCTCCGTTAAAATGTTTTTGAAAAAAACCGGCCATACCGTTTAAGTTTTGCGTAATCGAAAATCCTAAACGTGAAGACATCAAATATAGAAATATATTCTTAAATATCAAAACATCCTCTCTGTCAGTCAGCGGTTTAATCCGTAACGTATTATTTATAAACACAATTAATTAAAAATATATTACTTATTATTTAAAATCTGACTAATTTCATTAATTTGCTTTTCTATCAATGAGCATAATTTATCGTCTTCAAACTTTTGAGCATTCTCTAATGCAGATTTTAAATTTAATAACGCATTATCAAAGCGTCCTGCCTGTTTTTCAATAAATGCCAAATTTGCATAATCGAGTGCGGCACCGGAATATCTTTCATTATATTGTTCTAGATTAAGCGCTTGCTTAAATAATGCCGTCGCCCGTGATAAATCTTGCATTTTAATATAAATGAGCCCTAATAGCGAATAAACATTTGCAACATGGAAACATGTCGAACGCTTTTCATGAAGTTTTACAATGCTTCTACACAAGTTTTCTGCTTCTTCATACTTATTAATTGCAAAATAAGATTGTGCAGCAAGAAAAGAAGCATCTTCAAAACCTGCATTATTTTTTAATTTTACATATAACTGTATAGCCGATTCGGCATACTTTATCGCATTTTCATATTTTCGTTGTTTATTAAAAACTAATGACAATAATTCGAAAGAAAATGCCTGCCCTTGTACATTTTTGTATTTTTTATGTATTAGCAGTGCCTTATTGGCATAATCTGAGGCTTTGGCATATTTATTTTGCAAAATACAAATAAGCGCTTGCTGGTTTAAAATTTCTGCCACTTTTAAATCGAGTTTATATTTTGAAAAAACTTTTTTACATTCGCTAAAATTATCTTTTGCTTCATCAAAACGTTCTTGAGCAATCATTAACAAACCTTTTAATGCCTTAACATCTGCACATCTGACAGAATCGCTGACTGATAAATAAATTTTTTCGGCAGATTCGTACATTGCCTGCGAAACGTCAAAAAAAGCGCTTATACGATAAATTTCACCTAACATAACGTAAGAAGTGGCTTCCTCGAAATACAAATTATATTTTTTAAACATTTTAATAGAAAGCATAAGTTTTTTGCTCGCCGAAAGCATATCTGCATCTTGCATATCGATTCTGGCTTCTAAGACAAGCGATAATATCTTTTGTTGCCTATTTAATTTGCATAATGCCAAATTTTTTAATGCTTGTCTCAATTTAACATAATCAAACTCTTTATCATAAATAAGCGCCAAAATCAAAAGTGCTAAACCGTTTTTGTTGTATGTTTTAATATATTTTTGCAACTCTGATTTACTATTTTTAAAATCAAAATGCGCTTCTAAAGCATACCCTAAAACTGCGTTTTTAGAATGTACATATTCAATCAGATATTGATGATTAGACGAATTAATCGATTTTAACAATTTTTCTTGTTCTTTGGCATCTGCTTTAAAAACCAAATCGGCAACATCTAAAATAATTACATTTGAAAATATACCGTTTATATTATTTGCAGCCAAATATTGAGATAAACTTCGCAAAATATAGGCTCTGAAAAATTTTCTTCTAAGCCTGTATTTGAAAAAAAACAAACTACAAATAACAAAAAAAATTAAAATTATGATAAGCAATAAAAAATATTTCATAAACATTTACACTAAATTAGTTTTTTAACCATTATAATTATACGATATAAAAATATAATTGCAAAAGGAATTTACAAAATGGCTATAACAAAATTATCATCTAACCAACTTTACAAAAAATGCGATCCGTCTAAATTTGATTTTAATTCTACTGCTGATTTAGAAGAACGCTTGTCAGCATTAGGTCAAGACAGAGCCATAAGTGCCGTAGAATTGGGCATAAACATAAAATCAAAAGGCTACAATTTATTTTGTTTCGGCCCTGAAGGTACCGGCAAAATGAGTTTGGTAAAACGTATTTTGGAAAAAGAAGCCATATTACGCCCCACTCCTAATGATTGGGCATATGTGTATAATTTTGAAGAGCCTCACAAACCTACTGCAATTTGTTTTTCCGCAGGATTAGCAACCGATTTTGCCAAAGATATTGACGATTTAATTGATGAATTAAGAGATTGCATTCCAACCATCACCGAAAGCGAAGAATATAAAGCATCTTTAGAAATAATTAAACAAAAATACAAAAGCAAAAAAGATGATTATATCAAACTGTTGCAAAAAAAGGCTCGCGGTAAAAGTGTATCACTTTTGCATATGCCTGTCGGTTTGGTTGTTGCTCCTGTAAAAGATGGTGAAGTATTAAGCCCCGAAGCCTTTGAACAATTATCACCTGAAGATAAGCAAAAAATTACGACCGATTTAAATGCCATGCAAATTGAAATTGAAAAATCTTCTCAAGAAGTGCCACAATGGGAAGAAAAACAACGTGATGAAATTGCTCGCTTAAGAGA